>CALMPB010000067.1 GCA_937871985.1 uncultured Burkholderiaceae bacterium | reverse complement strand
GCCTATTTGATGAGCGAAGCGGCATCCGGCTTCTTGTTTATCATCCGCATGTCGTACAGCGTATCTATCCAGAACTGGAGTTGCGGCGGCGTGACTTCCGCTTTCAAACGTGGAGTCGGAATCGCGGCAAGCACCGGAGCAGGCAATTTAAGGTATTTGGCCAGATCCGCCCGCGCTGCATCGGGATTGGCCTTTGCAAACTGGACACCCTCCTCGATGGCCTCTTTGAACGCCCGCAACGCCTCGGGGTTGGCATCAGCCCACTTACGAGTCGTGCCGTAAAAAACTCCACTGGTATCCTCGGGCAGGCTGGCCGCAAAATAGGCAAGCACGGATCCTGTGCCGCTCTTCACGATGCGTTGCAAAAACGGATCGGCGCTGACGCCCGCGTCTATCGTCCCGCTACGTAGTAAATCGCCGGTTTGTGGAAAATTGACCTCCACGAACTTGACCTTGTGAACGTCGACGCCTTGATCCGAAATCCATTTTCGAGCCAGGACATATAAAGAGCCGCCAATCGACGGCACGCCGACGCTCTTGCCAACAAGCCCTTTCGGGCCGGAAATGCCGGAAGCAGCGCCGGCAAGCAGGCCCATGCTCCGATCGCTCTTCGTCGTTGCGCTTGTACCCGCAATGACAACCAAGTCCAGCCCGCCGTCGACCGCCATCAGCATATTCGTGGGCGGCAACGTGGCGATCTGCAAAGATCCGCCCTGCAACCCCGGAACCAGCGCGCCTCCCGCCACTTGCTGAAACGTCACATCCAGCCCGCGCTTTTTGAAAAAGCCCTGCTCCTGAGCCACCATCGACGCCAGGTAATCGGCCACTCCGGTATGCCCAAGGGTGATTTTGGTCTGCGCGGACGCTGCCCCATGCATAAGCATCGTCAGAACCAGACCGCCAAGCATTGCGCTCAACTGTTTCATTATTGTCTCCCGGCGTTTTAATTGTTTGCCGCCGGATCATCCTAAATGCTGCACGCCGATTTCGGTAAATCGATTATCGTGATGCCTGGTATTCCCCACCTCCACAACATCAGTTCCGTCTCTTCCAATGGGAACGGCACCGGCCCTATCTCGTCACAAACACCGACACCGCCTCAGCCCGCCGGAATAGCGGGCAGCGCCTGGGCGGCTTCCAGGATTTGCAGCCTCAGCCAGGCGCAGCCGGGGTCGTCGTCGCGATAGCGGTGCCACTGGAGGACCTCGACCAGCCTGGGCGCTTCCATGGGAAGCGGGAACAGGCGGACGGGCATGGATTGCTCGAACTGGCTGGCCAGGCGGGTCTGGACGGTGGCCAGGCGGTTGGTGCCGATGATGAATCGGGAAATCAGGTTGAAGTCGTGGGTCACGACCTCGATGCGGCGTGTGCGGTCGTGCTGATTGGCATACCATTGCTCGAACCAGGGGTTACCGCCCTTTTCGTAATGGTAGACGACATGGCCCGAGGCAATATAGTCTTCGAAACCGATGCCTCGCTCACACAGCGGGTTTTGGGCACAGGCGACGATCTTATAAGTGTCGTCGAACAATACGGCCTGGGGATGGTCGGCGCTTACCAGATGCGCCGGGGTCACCAGAAAATCGGCCAGGCCCTGCTCCAGTTCCTGCGCCATTTGCGGAGAGCTGGGGCGTAGTTCGAAGGTCAGGCCCGGCGCGACACGGCTGACCCGACGCAGCACATCGGCCAGCAGCACACGGGAAACATAGTCCGAAGCAATGATGACGAAATGCCTTTGCGCCTGGGAGGGTTCGAAATCGGGGCGCGAGGAGATCGTGGAATCGATGCGCAAGATGATGTCCCGCACAGGCTCGACCAAACTCTCGGCCAGCGGAGTCAGGCGCATGGCCCGGCCCACCTGGGTCAAGAGCGGATCCTCGAAATAATCGCGCAGCCTTCCCAGCACGCCGCTCATGGCCGATTGCGTCATGAACAGCCGTTCCGCCGCGCGCGTCACGTTCTGCTCGGCAAGCAGCACGTCCAAAGCAATCAGCAGGTTCAGATCGATACGTTGATAGCGCATGGCCCGGTATTCTCCGATCGAGGCAAATAACAAAGACTCCAACTCAGGATGATAAGGCATGCCCGCGGCGCGGCCGCGCCGAATCAGATTGCCAATACCACCTATCGCGAAAAACGATTTCCGCGAAAAACAGCCGGCCCTTACCATGCCGGCATAAGCAAAAACCTGCCCGCCTACGGGCAAGACGAGTTCAGGAGACCATGCATATCAAGCCGCCGCGCCCTTCATCCGCCAACCCCCTGCTGGGCTGGCAGGTGGATCGGGCCGCCATACGCCATGTGGGCCGCGACCTTCAGCGCCCCGAATGCGTGCTGGCCGAAGCCGATGGAACCTTATGGGCCGCCGATGCGCGCGGCGGCGTCATGCGTCTTGCCACCAACGGCACGCAAACCTTGATCGCCGAGCGCCGGTCATCCGGCGCGGCAGGCAACGCGGACTCCTTCGCGGAGCGCTACGTGCAGGCGCAAGGTTCCTTGCCCAACGGGCTGGCGTTCGCGGCGAACGGCGACATCCTCATTGCCAACTGGGGCCGCGACGCCCTGGAAATCATGGGCCGGGACGGTACGCTGCGCACGCTGCACGACCACATCGACGGTCAGCCGCTGGGCAAGGTCAATTTCGTGCTGCGCGACAGCAAGGGGCGTCTATGGCTCACGGTAACCACCCGCGAGCAGCCCTGGACGCGCCAGCTCATTACCAAAGCCTGCGACGGCTATATCGCCGTCATCGACCAGCACGGCATCCGCATTGCGGCCGATGGATTCTGCGGCACCAACGAAATCCGCTTCGACGCCCGCGAAGAATGGCTTTACGTGGTTGAAAGCACAGGACAAAGAATCTCGCGGCTGCGCGTCGCAGAGGACGGTTCCTTGAGCGGGCGCGAAACCTACGGCCCCAGTCGCCTGCGCGGCTTTCCGGACGGCTTCGCCTTCGACGAGTTCGGCAACCTATGGATAACCCTGATCTTCAGCGATGAGCTCATCGCCATCACGCCGGAAGGCGATCTGCTGACTTTGCTTGACGACAGCACGCCGGGCGCCGCATCCACGTTGATGCGCCATTTCGAAAACGGCACGTTGACGCCTGAAATCCTGGCTCCCATCCACGGAACCCTGGCGCCCTGGATGGCCAGCATCACCTTCGGCGGCGCCGACCGGAAAACCGTCTACCTGGGCAGCCTGCGCGGCAGCACGCTGCCCAGTTTCCGCTCGCCGGTGGCGGGCCTGCCAATGATTCACTGGAGCGAAAAACCCGCTCCGCCACAAGGAGACAAACCCGAATGAAACTCGCTACCCTGAAAAGCGATCACAAGGACGGAACGCTGGTCGTGGTGTCGCGCGATCTGGCCCGCTACGCGCCGGCCGAACACATCGCCCCCAATCTGCTGGCCGCGCTGGAAGACTGGAGCACCGTCGAGCCCGCGCTGCAGGCCCTGTACGAGCAGCTCAATGCCGGCAGCGCTTCCAATGCCCGGCCTTTCGACCCCCGACTGGCCGCCGCCCCCCTGCCGCGCGCTCCCCAATGGTGCGACGCCTCGTCCTTTTTGAATCACGGCCGGTTGATGGAAAAAGCCTTCAACACGCCGCCCATTCCCGACATGGACACCATCCCGCTCATGTACCAGGGCGCTTCCGACGACTTCCTGGGCGCGAACGACGACATCCCCCTGCCCGACGAAGCGCACGGCATCGACTTCGAAGGCGAATACGGCGTCATCGTCGACGACGTGCCCCTGGGCTGTCCGGCCGACCATGCGCTTGGCCACGTCAAGCTGCTGGTTCAGATCAACGACGTCAGCCTGCGCGGCTTTGGACCCCGCGAACTGCGGGCGGGCTTCGGCTTCCTGCACGCCAAGCCTTCGTCCAGCTTCGCGCCGGTAGCCATCACGCCCGACGAGATCGGCGCAGCCTGGGACGACGGCCGCGTCAAGCTGCCGCTGCACATCGACTACAACGGGCAATGGTTCGGCCATCCCCATGGACAGGAAATGAACTTCGGCTTCCATCAACTGATTGCCCACGCGTCGCTCACGCGCAAGCTCAGCGCCGGAACCATCGTGGGCTCCGGCACGGTTTCCAATGCGGACCGCAGCGCCGGATCGGCCTGCATCGCCGAACGGCGCGCCATCGAGCTCATCGACAAAGGAGCCTCCACAACGCCCTTCATGCATTTCGGAGACACCGTGCGCATGCAGGCCAAGGCGTCCGATGGCCAACCCCTGTTCGGCGTCATCGAGCAACGCATCGTGCAATCGCCCAAGGCCGCAATCTGAAGGCCATCGATACACTGCATATACCAAGGAATCGCCATGCGACGCTTTGTCGACCTTTCCATCTATCTTGAAAACGATGTGCTGTCGGATCCGCCTCCGCTCGCGCCGAAAATCGACTATCAAACCCATAAAGACACCGTCCAGGAATTCACCCAGTTGCTGCCCGGCACCAAGCCCGAGGACTTTCCCGACGGCGAGGCGGCTGCCGCCGAATGGGTGCGCCTGACCACCCACAGCGGCACCCATCTGGACGCCCCCTGGCACTTCCATTCCACGATGGACGAAAAGCTGGGCGACAGAAAGCCCTCGATCACCATCGACCAGGTCCCTCTTGAATGGTGCTTCCAGCCCGGGGTGAAGCTGGACTTCCGCCATTTCCCCGACGGCTACGTTGCCACCGCCTCCGACGTCGAAGCCGAGCTGGCCCGCATCGGCCACACGCTGCAGCCCCTGGAAATCGTGCTGGTCAATACCCGCGCTGGATCCCGCTACGGCCACAACGACTACGTCAATACCGGCTGCGGCATGGGCTACGAAGCCACCATGTACCTGCTGGAACGCGGCGTGCGCCTGACCGGCATCGACGCCTGGAGCTGGGACGCCCCGTTTTCCTACACCGCCAAAAAGTTCGCGCAAACCGGCGACAAAAGCCTGTTGTGGGAGGGCCATAAGGCGGGCAAGGACATCGGCTACTGCCACCTGGAAAAGCTGCACAATCTCGAGGCCCTGCCCGGAGACGGATTCCTGATAAGCTGCTTCCCGCACAAAATACGCGGCGCTTCGGCTGGATGGACCCGCGCGGTCGCCATATTCGAAAATTAAAACTCATCGCCAGTGCCAATGACACGCCACATCCATCAAAACCAAGAGGGAGACACCATGACCATCAATCCGACCATCAGCCGGCGCACATTCCTGAGCGCTGCCACCGCCCTTCTGGCCACACGCGCGCTGCCGCTTCGCGCCCAGGGCGCCACCGACATCTCCGTCGGCTACACCACGGTCGCCGACTTTGCCTACCTGTTTTCCACCACGGAAGGCGGCTTTTTCGCCAAGCACAAACTGAATGTGCAACCCAAGTTCATTCCCCTGAATCCGTCGCTGCCGCCCGCCGTGCAGTCCGGATCGCTGATCGTGGGCGGCGAAACCCCCTCCGTATTCCTGCAGGCCAACGACGGCGGGCTGGATCACGTCATCATCGGCGGCTGCAGCCAGCTATCGAAGCACTCCACAGGCGCCGGGTTTGTCGCCAGCACGGCCAGCGGCATCAAGACTGCCCAGGACTGCATCGGCAAGACCATCGGCGCGCCGGGCCTGGGAGCCTTGCTGCATGTGGCGTTCCGCAAGTGGCTGACCCAGCAGGGCGTGGACTACACCAAGGTCAAGTTCGTGGAGGCCGCGTTTCCGCAGCACAACGACCTGCTGCGCGGCGGCTCCATCGACGGCGTCGTGACCGCCGATCCCTTCATGCAGCGCATCACCTCCACCGGCACCGGGCATATCGTCTCGCGCTTCCTGACCGAACTGCCCGAAGGCATGCCGACCCTGGTTTTCGCCGCCCGCCGGGATTGGGCGGACAAGAACGCCGAGCAGGTCAAGGCCTTCCAGGCCGCGCTGAAGGAAGGCTCGGCCTTTGCCGCCGACCCCAAGAACGACGCCGTCGTCCGCCAGCAACTGGGCAAGTACATCAAGCTTCCGCCTCCCGTCCTGGCCGCCATGCAAATCAATCCGCCCAGCCCCGTCATCACCGAAAAGCAATTGTCGTACTGGGTCGAAGCCATGAATGAACAACATATGCTGAAAGCCACGCCCGACCTGGCCAGGCTCATCGTCAAGTGAGCTGGGTTCAATGAGCATTCTGAGTTTTGAAAACGTAGCCATCGAGCTGGGAGGCAGGCAAATCCTGTCTCCCACCAGCTTTACCGTCAACAAGGGCGAATTCATCTCCATCATCGGGCCTTCAGGCTGCGGCAAGACCACGCTGCTGCGGGCCGCGGCGGGCTTCGTCACGCCCAGCGGCGGGGCCGTGCGCCGCCGCGGCGAGGTCGTTGCCGGCCCGTCCAGGGAAATGGCTTTTGTATTCCAGGACTACGGTCGGGCCTTGCTTCCCTGGCGCACCGTGGAAGGCAATATCAGCCTGGCCCTGGAGGCCGCATCGATTCCGGCCGGACAGCGCCCCGAGCGCATCCAGCGGGTGCTGGAAACCGTCAACCTCGCCGAGCATGCGCGCAAGTTTCCCGCCCAGCTTTCCGGCGGCATGCAGCAGCGCGTGCAAATCGCCCGATGCCTGGCCCAGGAGCCTGAAATCCTGATGATGGACGAACCGTTCGGCGCGCTCGACGCCATGACGCGCGAAAGCCTGCAGGACGGGCTGCTGAAGCTCGTGCGCAACAGCGACCTGACCGTCCTGTTCGTAACCCACGACCTGGAAGAAGCCATCTACCTGGGCGATCGCGTCATCGCGCTGCGCGCCAACCCCACGCCCGCACAGCCCAGCCTGGCCGCCATGATCGACGTAAGCATTCCCCATCCCAGGAACCAGCTTTCCACCAAGGAGCATCCCGATTTTCTGCGCCTGCGGCGTGAGCTGTATCAATTCCTGGGGCACCACTGACATGCCTGAAGCCATCTTGAAATGGGCGCGCGCACTGGCTTTTCCCCTGGCCCTGCTGGCGGCGCTGGAGGTCTACGCCAGAACCGTCGCCGTCAACAGCGATGCGCTGGCGCCGCCGACCCTGGCCGCGCAGGCCTTTCTGCAAGCGCTGAACGACGGTTCCTTATTGGCTGCGACAGGCTTCACACTGCTTGGCGCCGGACTGGGCCTGCTGATAGCCACCCTGCTCGGCATAGCGTTGGGCATTCTGCTGGGGCTTTCGCGGCATGCCGCGCAAACCAGCTTTCTGTCCGTGGAAATATTCCGCACCATCCCATCCGTCGCGCTTATTCCGCTTGCCATGCTGATCTTCGGCTTCGGTATAAACATGGAGGTCAGCGTCGTTGCGTTCGCCACGGTATGGCCCATACTCATCCTGACCCAGACCGCCGTGCGCCAGATCGAGCCCGCGCTGCTTGAAGTCGCGCGGGCTCTGGGCCTGTCGCCAGCCGCTCGAATCGCCAAGATCATCATTCCGGCCATGCTGCCGCGGCTTTTCGTCGCCCTGCGGCTGGCCGTCGCCATTGCGCTGGTCGTGGCGGTGACAGTCGAGATCGTGGCCAACCCCTACGGCATGGGTTACGCCATCATGATCGCCCAGCAAAGCATGGAGCCGGCCCTGATGCTGGCCTGGCTGCTATGGATAGCGGTGGTGGGCTACGTGGTGAACGAAGCCGCCCTGCGCCTGCAGCATTTCGTGGCGCGCCGCATGGGAGCCATGCCATGAATCCGCGCTTCCCTTTGAAGGCCACGGCCGAATCCCTGTTGTTGCTGGCCGCGCTGATTGCGCTATGGTGGCTGGCCAGCCACCACGAATGGGTCAGCAAGGTGTTCCTTCCCACACCCGAAGCCACGTTCTCCAGCCTGAAATCGGGGCTGCTGAACGGGGAACTGGCCGGGTTCAGCCTGGACACCATCAACCGCATGCTGCTTGGCTGGCTGCTGGCATCGCTCATTGGCATCCTGCTCGGCGCCCTGGTCGCCATATCGTCGTCGGCCCGGGCGTGGATCCAGCCCACCCTGGAATTCATCCGGCCATTGCCCGCCTCGGCCATCATGCCGCTGTCGATCTCCATTTTCGGCCTGAATGCCGCCATGGTGATGTTCGTCGTGGCGTTCGGCGCGATGTGGCCGGTGCTGCTGGCCACCATCCACGGCTTCGTCTCGGTGGATCCGCGCCTGCGCGAAGTCGCCACCGCGCTGCGCCTATCCAGAACCGCCTTCATCTGGAAAATGGGGCTGCCCAGCGCCATGCCCGACATCCTGGCCGGCATGCGGCTTTCGATGACGGTCTCGCTGATTATCGCGGTGGTCGGTGAAATGATTGCGTCGCAGTCGGGGCTGGGGCAGGCCATTCTTCTGGCGGCACGCTCGTTCCGCGCCAGCGAACTGTTTGCCGGCGTGGTGCTGCTGGGAATAATCGGCTTTGCCGCAAACAGCCTGCTTTCGCTGGCCGAGAAAAAACTGCTGAGGTGGCAAGCCCGCTAGAAGTACTAGTAGCCGAAATGTTC
Organism: uncultured Burkholderiaceae bacterium; assembly: GCA_937871985.1. The sequence goes on along the minus strand of CALMPB010000067.1, from coordinate 19,679 downwards.
GATCCCGGCGCATCGCTATTTTCGGAAAACGCCAAAACGGCAGTCCGCATTCAAGGCGGTAACAGAGGAACCGCCTTGATTTTGCTATGATTATGCAATAGTCAACCGCAAGAATACGGCCCGCCGCCCGGCGTGGCCACGAGACAATCATGATAGCTGCCGACGATCTTATCTGGACTGATGCCTTCCTGGCGGGCTATGGCCCCATGGACGAAACGCACCGCGAATTCGTCGATATCGTCGGAACCATGCTGCGCGGGCCGGACGAAGCCCTTCTGGAACGTCTGCGGCAGCTCATCGCCCATACCGAGCACCACTTCTCGCAAGAAGAAGGCTGGATGAAGAAAACAGCCTTCCCCGCCACGGAATGCCATAGCAACGAGCACGCGGCCGTCCTGAAATCCATGCGCGACGTCGAAGACTACGTGGCGAACGGCGGCGAGCCCGCCGAAGCCCGACGCCTGGCCACCGAGCTGGCGCGCTGGTTTCCCGGCCATACCGACTACCTGGACGCGTCATTGGCGCAATGGGTGGCCAAAAAGCAATTGGGCGCGGTGCCCATCGTGGTAAGACGCGGCGTCGCGTATCACGAAGACGAGTAGTTCCCTCCTTGCATATCCAGATTAGCCGACCCATCTGCGGCAATCTTGGCTGTGGCCGCCCCTTTTCTTTACGCCCCCTCTTCTTTCACAGCCCGATAACAACGTAAGTCCAATCTGGACGATTCCGTCGTTATTCGAGATAAAACACGCTGTACGTCCGAAGCGCCCTTTCCTATCATCTCCGTAGTTATCGCAACGCGATGCACGCCGCGTTCATGGGCACCCATGCGGCCTGCGCGGCGCAAGAAAAATCAATCACTACAGGAGACAAGCATGTATCCACTGGAAGCAGGCCAGACCTTTCCTCTCGACCAATGGTATGTTGCCGCGCGAAGCCCCGAGGTCGGGCGCGAACCGTTCGAGCGAACGATTTGCAATGAGCCTCTCGTCTTTTACCGTACGCAGGCCGGTGACCCGGTCATCATGCAGGGCCGCTGCCCCCATCGCTTCTATCCGCTGGCCCAGTCTCCGCTGGTCGGCGACACCATCCAATGCGGCTACCACGGCATGAGGTTCGGCCCCGACGGCCGGTGCGTCGAGATTCCGACGCAGGACAAGATTCCGGGAAAATGCCGCACACGCGTTTATCCCGCCGTTGAAAGATGGCAGTGGATCTGGGTTTGGATGGGGGATCCCGCCCTGGCGGATCCGGCGGCCATTCCCCAGCCCTTTTATTTCGACGATCCAAAATGGGAAAGCACGCCCGCGCAAACCCTGCACGTCAAGGCACGCTACCAACTGGCACTGGACAATCTGTTCGACCTGAGCCACCTTGGCTACATCCACCAAAGCCTGGTGGGCGATGTCTCGGAACTGGTGCAAACACCGGTCGAAACCACCGAGCACGATGGCATATTGCGCATGATCCGCCGCACCAGGAACACCCCTTACTCACCCTACTACACGTTCCTGTTCGGCCCCGGCGACTACTTGGTGGATACCGACGTGTTCTCGGATTACTACGGCTGTAGCCTAGTCGTCACCGGCGGCCCCTTCTTCCGGGCCGCCGGCCCGAACCAGCCTGAAACGGGCCGGGAAAAACTTGGGGAGATGTGCTTCCTGCACGCCATCACGCCCGAAACCTCCACGTCCACATTCTATTTCGGAGGGTTCATGCGCGACTTCCGCCTAGGCGACGAAGCCTTCACCGCCGCCAACATCCATATGTACGATGCCGTACGCGGGCAGGATGAAACCGCGCTGGCCCTGGTGGAAAACGGCCTCGATGGCCTGAGCTATCTGGACCAGGAATTTTCAGCCCTGCAGGACTCCGGAGCCATACGGGTACGCCGTCTTCTGAGCGCGCAAATCCGCGAGGAAAACGAGCGCCGGGCCGGCACGCCGCCCGTGCTGCAGAAAACCGCCTGATCGCCGAGGCAAGCCGGAAATTTTTGCCCGGCTTCGCCCTTCGTCGACAAGGAAGCATCGGAACGCCGAACCTACAGGCCGGCGTTCTCGGTCAGCGCTTGATGACGGGCGGGGGAGCGCCCACTGGGGTGGCCTGAAACGCCACCTGCTGCCAGGCGCCGTGAGGCTGTCTCATCCAGACCTGAATGACGCGCGATGTTACCCGCACCACGTCTTCACGGCCGATCAACCTGGCGGTATTGACCTGTCCGCCCGTCATGATGGCCGTATCGCCCAGCATCTTCACCTGCAGCTCGGAACGCTCCACATCGAGGAATTCCAGGACATTGCGGATGTAATGCATGTAGCTGTCGAACGTGTCGATATTGCCGCGAGTGTGGACATGCACCAGGTCCTTGCTGATCAGTGCCTCCAGCAGATTGAAATCCTTGGCGACCAATGCTTTGCCGCGCTGCTGCTCAAGCGCCAGAAGCTCGTCGATGGTTGCCTGTTCGTCGCTGTCCGTGTTCCGTGTCATCATTAAACCTGTCGTTGAAAAATCAATGCTTCAGAAAAGCCCGGCAGCCCTCGGGTCCGATATGCCTGCCGGCACAGCTCGACTACGCCTGGTCGCGCTGGCCGATCCGGTCGCGCAGTCCGTCTTCATAGCGGCCGTCGAGCAATATGAAGGCCATGCGGCAAGGCGTATTGCCGCGGTTGCTCCACGCATGATTGGTGCCTCGCTGCACGACGACGTCGCCCGGCTTCAACGTGACTTCACTGTCGTCCAGCACCAGCGTCATCTCGCCCTCGATCACAATGCCGTAGTCGATGGATTCAGTACGATGCATCAAAGGATGGGGCGAGCTTTTTTTCACGGTCGAAGCGTGCGTGTCGCCGATCTGCGCGAACGCCTGACCCATTTTTTCAGAGCCGTGCGCCAGGTATTCAGCGGTATCCGGCGGGATGTCCACGAATCGAATCACACTGCCGCGAGGCGGCGGCCGCAATTGAAGCTCTTTCAGCGTGGGGTCGGCCGCGGTTTCGGCCAGATCGACAGGCGTCTGGCTGGTATTCCAGATTTCGTAAAAATAGGTGCCCGGTATGGCGTCGACATGAACGATCTTGGCGGGAGCTTCCTGGCTGAGCACGACCGCCTTGCCGTTGGAATCGTGCCCCGTCACGACCCGCTTCATCGGCCTTGCGCCAGCGGGAGCTGAAATCGTTTTGCTATTGCTCATAGCGCTTCTCCATTGTTGACCCGACCCATGCTCCGCGGCGCACAGCGACGCATCAGGCGCAAACCCGCCGCAACGACTGCCAGGGCCAGAAACACCCAGCCGAAAACATTGATACTGCCGATGAGCCCGCCGGAAACGCCGGCAATCGCCAGCACAACCACCGGGCAAATAAACTGCCCGATAAAAAAGCTGGCCGTGAATGCCCCCGTGCCCCGGCCCCGATGCTCGAAACTGAGTGTCGCCATCATCCAGGTGACAAGGCTCGGCAAAAGAACGCCCGAGCCAAAGCCCGCCACGATGACGCCAGCCAGCATATTGCCGAACTCTTGTTCCCTGGCAACCAGCACAAAGCCCAGCCCCAGGGTCGCATAACTGATGGCGAGCAACACGACCACGCCATAACGCGACAAATAGCGAAAAAGGAATGCGCCCACAACAGTCGCCAGGCTGCCTATTCCCATGGCCAATCCTATCGATCGAGGGGACGAGTTGCCGCGCGCATCGAGAACAAAGCCCAAATGAACCGGCAGCAAATAGAAGGCAATGGCGCCCAGCAAGGTCAGCGCGCAAATAAACGCCATGGACGCCCAGGGAAACACTGTCGTAGCCGCAGCATTACGGCTATTTTTAGCGGTTGCCGCGCGCATCGGCTCCCATAGGAAAAACGCCATCATGGGGACAAGCAAAAACGCCACCGCATAGACCGAAAAGGGCGTCCGCCACCCAGCTTCCCCCATAGCTCCGCCCACCGCGAAAAAGACTGTGGCCGACATGGACGCCCAAATCGTTTGCTGCGCAAGATACCGGGCTCGACGCTCTCCATCGAAATAATCGCCGATCAGCGTCGTGCAGCAGGTCATGATTGCCGCCTCCGCCACACCCAGCAATATCCGGCTCGCGACAATCTGGTGCAAGGAATCGAGCCACAAAGGCGCCAAGCCCGTGAACGCATACAGCACCAGGGCAAGAATCAGCAAACGTTTACGTCCCAGCTTGTCGACAATCGCCCCCGCGAATGGGGCTGTCAGGCCCACCATCAACGCCGGGGCGGTCAATGCCAAAGGCACCCACAGCTCGACATTGGGAACACCGGCGAAATGCGCCATGAGACGAGGAAGAATCGGAGCGATCAGCACCGCCCCCATGACGGGCAGGCAACTGCCCAGCATCAACAACAAACCTTGCACAAAACCGGCGGACCGGGTTGTAGCGCCAGCCGTTCCCGGCGCTCCTGTACTCACGTTCTGCATAGTTTGCTCCGGTAATCAGATAGGCTGAAGCAGCAGTTCCATCGTGCTTCGCATGAGTTGCTGGTGCTCTTCCTGCGACCCGCCCTCTTGTTCGATCACGCCAAGCCGCAGCGAATTCTCGACCACCAGGCGGCAGCGTTCCCGGCGCCGATCTTGATACCGGATCAATGCGGCTTCGACATCGGCTTGCGCACTGGCCAGTTCCTCGGCCAGCACGATGGCATCCTCGACGGCAATGCCGGCGCCCGAGGCAAGATGCGGCGTCGTAGCGTGAACGGCATCACCCATCAGCACCACCCGCCCAGAATGCCAGGGCGACAACATGAGCATGCTTTCCAGCGGACGGTAAATAATGCGGGACTGGGCGGAAATTCCGTCCCGGATATCCCCGACCACGCCGCTGAACTCCGCCAGCTCCTCGGCCAGCAGGCCAGCCCAGCGCTCGGGCTCGATAAAGTCGTTGGCAGCCCGCTTGTCCAGAAAGAACAAATACATTTCTTCCTGGGAGACCGGGTTCACCCCGGCCTTGGTGTGATGCCCCATGAACATGATGGGCTTTACCACTTCCGCGGGCCTAGGCACGACCGCGCGCCATGCCCCCTGGCCCGTGAATTTCGGCTTTGGCGCGTCGGGGAACATGACTGTTCGTACCTTCGAGTGCAGACCATCCGCACCGATCACGAGATCGTAATCGCCTAGACTGCCGTCGGTAAAAACAACATGCGCCTTGTCGGCGGACTGCTCTATGGACGTGAACGTCGCACCGAGCCGAACCGATACGCCGGCAGCCAGAGTCGCCTTGGACATTATTCGCGCAAGCACGGGGCGCATGATGCCGCCGCCACCGGGAACATCAGGCCCGGCTATGCGCGGCGTAGGGATCTCGCCGATCACCTGGCCATTGGCCAGGGCAATCGAGCAACCATCCGCGCAATAGCCCAACCGCATGATCTGATCCACGACACCGACGGTCTTGAATGCCCGCAAGGTAGGGCCGCTAATGGTTATCCCGGCGCCGTAGACCTGCCAGTCCTTGTCCTGCTCGACCAGGTCGACCTCCATGCCGGCCTTGCGAAGCTGAATGGCGACGCTCATTCCGCCGATTCCGCCGCCTACGACCAATACCTTCCTGACTGCTGCCATTTTCATTGTCTCCTTGTTCGTGTTCTTGATTCTTGGTGTGCCGCCTGGCTGATTCGCATGCCTGACTTCAGCGCGCGAACCAAGCGAACGACGCACTAGTCACTGATCGTCGTGCCGCCGTCGATGATCAGGTTCTGTCCCGTAATAAAGGCGCCGGATGGCGCCGACAAAAATACAATCGTTGCGGCGACTTCCTCGGCCCGGCCAAACCGGCGCAAAGGGGTTTTGCCCAAGCGCACGGCGGCGATCTCCGGCGAGTCCGTCAAGGCTCTTGCAAAGTCGGTCGTGATCACGCCCGGAGACACCGCATTGACCCGCACATTGTCCGGGCCCCATTCAACGGCCAGATTCCGCGCAAGCTGGGCGCTGGCCGCCTTGGACATGCCATACAAGCCAAGGGCCCTGTTGCCGCGTACGCCGGCAATGCTGGACACGATGACGATGCTTCCCCCGCCGTGATCGACCATGCCCGGGATGACTTTGTTGCACAGCCTCATGGCGCTGCGCAGATTGATTTCCATGGTTCTGTCGTAATCCGCATCGCTGGCATCGGCCAGAGGCCCGGCATGCGGCGCAATGCCCGCATTGCACACCAGTATGTCGATGCGTCCCCAACTTTCCAAAGCGGCAGCCCGCAGCTCGTCGAGTTGGTCGGGAACCCCGACATCGCAGCAGACCGCCATGGCCTCGCCGCCCAGGTCGGCAATCTCGCTGCGGACACGCTCGCATCCGGGCCGGTCGATGCCGCTGACCACCACACGCGCCCCATGCCGGGCCATCTGGATCGCAGTGGCCCGTCCGATGCCGCTGGAAGCGCCCGTGATCAGCGCGACCTTGCCGTCCAGGTCGAACATGGAAGCTGTCATGCCGTAAACCCCTCGCTACGTCCTGCCTGAACATGGCCTCGCGCGGCGGTGGATTCCGGCGCTGGTTTACGCACGGGGACAGGCAAGTCGGCGCCACGGTTCTGGGAGACCCGGGGCAGCAGGAAATACGCCAGCGCGGGCAGCAGCATGAGCGCGCCCAGCATGTTCCACAGGAACATGAAGGCCAGCAGGATGCCCATGTCGGCCTGGAACTTGATGGGGCTGAACACCCAGGTCGCCACGCCGATGGCCAGCGTCACCCCGGTCAGCAGCACCACCTTGCCCGTGAACAGCAAGGCCCGGTAGTACGCCTGGGACAGGCTGTCGCCCGCCCGCATGCGCGCCAGAAGAATGCTCATGACGTACAAGGCATAGTCCACCCCAATGCCCACCCCCAGCGCAATGACCGGCAAGGTCGCCACCTTGACCCCGATGTTCAGCCACACCATCAGCGCCTCGCACAGCATCGAGGTCAGCACCAGCGGCACCACCGCGCACACCACCGCACGCCACGACCGGAAGGTCACCAGGCACAACAGGATCACCGCCGCATACACCCACAGCAGCATCTCGCGGCTGGCCTGCTTGACGACGATGTTCGTCGCCGCCTCGATGCCCGAGCTGCCCGCGGCCAGCCGGAACTGCACGTCCTTGGTATTGTTCTGCGCCGCGAACCGCTCTACCGTATCCACCACCCGGGATAGCGTGTCGGCCTTGTGATCCTTGAGATACGCGTACAAGGTAAGCAGATTGCACTCATCGTTGTACAAGCCGCGCGGCGCGGCGGCCGTAATCGTATTGAGCATGGACTGGCTGTTCAACAGCTCATACCACTTCGGGCTGCCTTCGCTCAGGCCTGTCAGCACACGGCGGTTCAACAAGGCCAATGAATTCGTCGAATCGACGCCCGGAAGCTGCCTGAGCTGCCACTCCAGGGCGTCCACTTTCATCAAGGTCTGGTACGACGAGCAAGCTCCATCCGGAGTTTCCACCATGACGACGAAGACATCGCTGGACGCCCCGAAATTGCGGTTCATGAAGGCGTTGTCCCGGTTGTAGCGCGAGTCGGCCCGCAGTTCCGGGGCCCCTTGATCCAGGTCGCCGATTTTCAGGTGCAGGCTGGTCATGTAGCCAAGGGCGAGCAGACCCGCCGATACCAGCAGCGTGAGCGCCGCCCATTTTTTCCGTGTGAACAGATCCAGAAAGCGCCATAGAGGATGACGAACCCCGCCATGCAGCTCGGCCTCCTCGGCTCGAAGACTGCGTTGGGCGGCCTTGGCGCTGACGCCCACGAACGACAGCAGAATCGGCAATAGAATCAGGTTGGTGAAGATCAGGATGGCCACCCCGATGCTGGCGATGATGGCCAGCTCTTTGATGGCTTCGATATCGATGATCATCAGTACCGCGAATCCCACCGCATCGCACAGCAGCGCGGTCAGGCCGGCCAGGAACAAGCGGCGAAACGTATAGCGGGCCGCGACCAGGCGATGCGTACCCCGGCCGATGTCCTGCATGATGCCGTTCATCTTCTGCGCGCCATGGCTCATGCCAATGGCAAAGACAAGAAACGGCACCAAGACGGAAAACGGGCCAAGCGTATAGCCTGTCATGGGCAGCAGCCCCAATTGCCAGGTCACCGCAATCAGGGAACAGACGACAACCAGCACGGTGCTGCGCACGCAGCGCGTATACCAATACAGCATGCCCGCGGCAATAATGATGGCCACGACGAAGAACAGCAATACCTGCTTGATACCATCGATCAGATCGCCCACCACCTTGGCAAAGCCCGTGATATAAACATGGACGTTGTCGTGGTTGTACTTGAGGCGAATCTGCTCGAGCTTGTCCGCAAACTCGGCGTAGTTCAGCGCCTGGCCGGTTTGGGGGTTCTTGTCGAGCAACGGCACATACAAAATGCTGGAACGGCCATCGAAAGAAACCAGCTGCCCGATTTCGCCCGACCGGGAAACATTGATGCGCAATTGCGCCAGGGACTGCGGCGAACCGTTGTAATTATCGGGGATGACCGGCCCGCCATCCAGGCCTTCTTCGGTCACGCCCGTCCAGCGCGTCGAGGGCGACCACAATGACTTCATGTAGGCGCGATCCACGCCCGGCAACAAAAATACCTCCTGGCTGATCTTGCGCAGCGTTTCCATATAAGCGGCGCTATAGATGCTGCCCTTGTCGGCCTCGACGGCAATGCGAATGGCATTGCCCTGGCCGGACAGATCACGCTGATGTTCCAGGTAATGGACAATATAAGGATGATTGGCGGGAATCATCTTTTCGAAACTGGCCGTCAATCGCAGGTGCGAAAGCTGCCATCCAAAAAACACCGTCAACAACAGGCAGATCAGAACGACGACACGCCTATGGTTGAAAAACACGCGCTCCGTCAAGCTGCCGCTGCGGGTGTCGAAATCGCTCAGGTTTTTAACGACGGGCTGCGCGTCGGCGTGGCTGGACATCATGGTTTGCTCGGCTTGTTCGACATTGAATGTGCGGGGGCTGCGCTCTTGAGGGAGTCAAACAGCGTGACCCCGCCCAGCCCCACGGCCGCATAGTGCTGGTTGGCCGTAACGGCCAATCCGGTCAAGGGAAGACTCGCCACCAGATCCAGCGGCTGCGGCGAAGCGCCACGGGAAGAAATTTTGTAGGCCGCGCCGGCCTGGTTGAAAAGCACAACGCGTCCGTCCGCCAGCGGCTTGATCATGTTCCAGCTGACGGGAGCGGCCGGGATCTGCGCGAAATGGCCGCCCTGATCCTGGCTGCGCCAGAGGTTGCCCCGCAATCCGCCCAGCAGCAACTCGCCGCCGGGCAGGACAGCCATGTCGAAATAGCTGCCCTCGTAGGGAGTGGCAATGCGCTGGAAATGCTCGCCGCCATCGTCGGAGCGCGCAAAATACCCTTGCTCTCCGGCCAGATAGATACGCTTGCCGCCGCTTTCGGGGTCGTAGCGCAATGCGTAGAGATGCAAGCCTTCCGGGTTCTCGACGTGCTCGAGCCAGGGCTGCCAATGCCGGCCGCCGTCGCGGGTCCTGAAAACCAGACCATAAGCGCCGACCACCCAGCCGTTTTCGGCATCCAAAAACACGACGTCCAGGAAAGGTTTGTCCGGGCCGTCCTGGACCAGCAGCTTGCCCAGCTTTTGCAGGCTGGCCGCCTGGGCCGACGTGCTGGCGGTGGCGGCATCCAGCACGAGTTGCGCCGCCTGCTTGCCGTCCAGTTGTACCGCCCAGGTGGCGCCGCCATCGTCGCTGTGCAGGATCACGCCGCTATGCCCGACCGCCCAGCCGTGGCGTTCGTCGGCAAAGGCCAGCGCCACGAGCGTGACGGATACGGGTACTTTCGCCTGTGTCCAGGTTTTCCCGTTATCGTCCGAAAAAATCGCGATCCCGCGCTCGCCGACTGCGACAAGGCGCTGGCCAGCCCTGGCCACATCCAGCAATACACCGCGTTCGGGATGGGCGACATGCAGCGCGGGACGCTCCAGCATGGGCGCCAGCGGCGCGGCCAAAACGGCTGGCTGGGCCTGCAGCACGGCCAGGGCGATTCCGGCAAAGGCGAGGATTCTTTGAACCATCATAGGTGTTGCGGACGAGCCAGCTCGTCGTGATCTCCGTATAGCTATCATTCTTTTGCCGCAATGCGGCCAGACAGGGCTGCTGTTCAGATAAATACGAACAACCTCCCTGAATACCATGGCAAAGCGCCACAGCATGGGCACCCAGGAACTGATCCCATGCCTCGGCCGCCTACAACTCTTGCCCTATCGGATCCCTTCGCCAGCCATGGCGGCGGGCGTAAAGACAGTGTCGCTATAGGGCGGCACGATCTTGTATTGTTCGGCCTTTTCGTTGAACACCAAATTGGCATACCACGCACCGGACACCAGATCATAAAAGCCGAAGGTAACGCCCGCCACGGCCGGCAGATCAGGCATGACCACCGGCAGTTGCCACATGGTCTTCCACAGCTTGCCGTTGGCATCCCAGCGATCGCCCAACAAGGCCATCCAGGAATCTTCGTCGATGTAATAGCGGGCCTTGGGCGCCAGATGCCGCTTGCCCGGCGCCAGTTCGGCATCCACCACCCACACTCGGTGCAGCTCCCAGCGCACGTGATCCGGGTTCAAATGATGAGCGCCCAATAGCTCGTCATCCTTGGTCGGCGTCAAAGAGCGGTTGCTGTTGTAGGGAACGATCATTTCCTTCTTGCCCACCAGCTTCCAGTTGTAGCGATCCAGCCGGCCGCTGAACACTTCGAGCTCGTCAAAGCTCATGACGCCGGCTGTGGCGGGCGTGGGCGTATCGCAGCAGGCGGAAGGCAGCTTGCGCACCCGGCGCTGGCCGGTCAAATAAACCCAGGACTGGCTTTTCTCGTCATTGACATTGAGTCGCCCCGTAATGGCTTCGCCGGCCCGGATGGGAGGGCCGGAATTGATCAAACGCACCATCCAGTATTCGCCGTTGAACTTGTCCGGCGAAGCATCCTTGAGGTAGTACGGCATTTCCTGGTCGCCCCGGCCGTCCACCGTCAACACATGTTTGCCGTCGGCCGTCGTCAGTATCCCGTGAATGTCGAAATGCCAGGCCGTGCCGCGCCAGTGCAGGAGATGGTTCCACATGACCTCGGTGCCGTTCTCGGGAATCGGGAACGGAATGCCGCCGTAGGCGCCTTCGGGGATGGGGCCGCCGGAACTATCGACCAGCTTGGCGTTGGTGGCGTTTTTAAAGGTGTTGTCATACACCCATTGCGGCGCGGCGGCCGTACGCCGGGTGGGGTAGACATCGATGCGGTAGGTATCCGGGTACTTTGCGAACATGGCCTTGACGCCGTCCGACAACTTATCGGCATATTGCGCCATGTTCTTGGCGGTGATGGAATACAAAGGCTTGTCGGCGGCGAAGGGGTCGCCGCGCTTGCCGCCATTGACAAAGCCTGGGATCGGCGTGGTATAGCCGCCCGTCCAGGCGGGAATGGCGCCGTCCTTGCTGCCGGCCTTCTCGCCGCCCAAAGGCGTGAGCGTGGTCTTCAATTGTTCGGCCTGCTGGGCCGTGGCGGCAAAGGCTCCGCCCGCCATGCCCAGGGTTCCGGCCACCAAGACGGCCGTCGCCAGCCTCTTCACGATGAATTTCATAATTTTGTCTCCTTCCACGTCTTGTGCTTAGAATGCCGTGCTGGCGGTGAACGCGACGAAGTCACGGTCACGTAGATTTTGCTGATAGGTGTATTCGTTGCGATTGTTCAACGCCACGTCTTCCTTGCCGTAGAAATGGGTATACGTCAAGGCGAAGTTCCACTTGTCCAGATACACGCCTTTCACGCCAATGCTGATGTCTCCGCCCTTGTCGGGACCGAAAGCAGCCACCGCGCCCGAGCGGCCCTTGGGAAAGTAGCTCGCGCCGATGGGAATCGAGATATCCAGCCCCGGCAATACCTGGCGGTATGTCGGCGTGTACACGAAACGCAAACCCCAGGCGTCGCGCGTCGTATTCTGGCCCAACGCGCCGTTGGGACGATACACAGGCCCTTCCGAGGTCATCGCGGTGAAGGCATCGCAATTCTTGGTGCAGCTCAAAACGCGGTTCCAGGCGATTTCGCCGGCAAAACTCGACTCGCGCGCAATGAAATTGGGCTCGAACGAATACAGCATCGAGACCTGGGCGTGCAAGGTATTGCCCACGGCATAACGGGCATTCGCATTGTTGTCCGCCGCGGTGTCGCCCATGGCCAGCGAGACGGGATCGCTGACCAGAGGGGCATTGCGGCGCGTCGAGACTTCTGCCGCCACGTTGGCATTGCCGATGGACGTGCTGACGCTGGCGCCGTACGCCTTGATAGCCTCGGGATAGACAAGCTGGTAGTACGCCGGGAAAGCCGGCCCTTGGGGGCCGAACGGAAATTGCAGCCCGCTGGTATACGTTTGCGGCGTCTTGTCGTGGTAGCGGATGGCGTACAGGCCGAAGTCATAGCCGCTGTCCGGCAAGCGAAAGCGCAATTGCAAACCGCCCTGCCCGGAATCCTTGGCGCTCATATCGGCCTTGCGGTAGGCGCTGACCCCCGGCATAACCCCTGGTATCCCCGGTACCATCTGCAAGGCGTAGCCGCCGTCATCCAGCAGATCCGCACCCGAGAAATAGCTGCCGGCTCCCGGCAGGCGTGTTTTTTCCCATTCGAACTGGTAATAGGCGCCAACGGACACATTGGGCGTCAATTCGACCTGTCCGGAAACCTGGTTGACGGGCCGGATCAATTCCTTGAACTGGGTATTGGGCACCGACAAGGCCTTGACCACGTCGATGGGCGCCTGGCCGGCCGCAATGCCGTTGTTCCCGAAGAACAGGCTTTCGCCCCAGAGCAGCGCGTGGCGCCCCAGGCGGAAGCTGCCTTTTACGTCGCCACCGAGACTGCCATGCCCAAAAATGAAGGCATCGAGCAGCTCGGCGTTGCGGCCATGGAGTACCTGGGTTCCATGGGCAAAATTGTTGTACGCCGGCTGACCCTGCGATGTGCCGGGCGAGTCATTGTCGTTCCCGTGCATATACGCATCGTCATACCAGGCCGCGCCGCTGAAGCGCACGCCGAAGTTCTTGTAGACGATGTCCATTTCGGACAACACATCGAAGCGATTGGATATCAGCCCCCGGCTGAAATTGCGGTCGCCATCGTCCTGGGACGGACTGCTGACCAGTTGATCGGATCGGTTCTTGACCCGGAACGCATTGCTGTACTTGACCGTCGTGTCCCAATTGATGCGCACATCGGGATTGCCCGTCTCCACCTGAAAGGCATAGACCGGCGCCGACGACATCGCCATCAATGCCACCGCCATGACGCCAAGCGCCGGCTGACGGAGCAGCTTGCCGCCGCCCTCGATTTTCTTCTGCTTTATCATTATGTCTCCTCGTGTCATTCTACTTAATTATTGTAAGCATCGCTTACATTCGTTTCTCTGCTTCTCCATACTCAGTTGGCGCCAGCCAGGCGCTGGTTTCATTGTTTGATTCCGACGTCCAACCCAAGCAATGTCCCGGCGTTTCCGCCCAGAATCCGCTCTTTTTCCTCTGTGCTCAGCCCTTCCACCAGATCGATCAGGCGATGCACCTGGTACTCGCCCATGTCGAAGGGATAATCCGTGCCCACCACGATCTGGCTCACGCCAACCTGATCGATCAAGTAGCGCAAAGCATGGGGTTCGTAAACCACGGTGTCGAACCAGATCTGCCGCAAATATTCGGCAGGCGGCTTGAGCGGCTTGTGCGCCTCCGGACGCACGCGCCAGGCGTGATTGGAGCGGCCAATATAAGTAGGCAGGTATCCGCCGCCATGGGCGGCCACGATCTTGACGCCGGGAAAGCGATCCAGCGTGCCGCCGAAGATCAGCGACGACAGCGCCACCGTGGTTTCAAGCGGCTGCCCGATGGTGTTGCCGAGATAAAACTGATCCAGCCGCTTGCCCAGCGAAGTACCGAATGGGTGGATGAAGACCACGCAACCGAGCTCCTCGGCCTTGGCCCAGAAAACGTCAAAGCGCGGGTCCGCCAACTCCAGATCGTTGACCGTTGTGGAAACCTCCACCCCCTTCAGTCCCAGCTCGCGCACTGCGTATTCGAGCTGCCGCACGGCCAGTTGCGGGTGCTGCAACGCCACGTTGCCCAGCCCGGCAAGCCGTTGCGGATGCTGCTCGCATAACGATGCAATGCTCTCGTTCTGCACACGCACGAAGTCGATGGCAAGGTCCTCGTCGGCCCAGTAATAGTATTGAGTGGGGGAAGGACTGATGACCTGGATATCCACACCCATGCTTTCCATATCGGCAAGGCGCATGTCCAGATTCACCAGACGCGGGCCCGCCGCCGGCAGCATGACCTTCAGGTTGTGCTCGACCGAAGCCGCGCCCATGCCCTCGGCCAGCCGCGCCATCTCAGCCGCTTTTTCAGGGTGATCGCCAATCAGCGCCTCGATTTGCGGGACGACGACATGACAGTGCACGTCGATGGTCAAGGCGCGCTTCGATGCCCCCTTTAAATCCAGGCGCGGCTGGGAGGGGCAATTGGGCGGACAGGACGGGCCGCAGGTATGCAGTTGCACGTCCGTCATTTGCTTGAGTCCGCTGCCGGATTCTCACGCGCACCATCGGCCGCCGCGGTATCGTGCTGATGCGGCGGATGGCCAGCTTCTTTGCGGGGCGGCGTATAGCCTGGCGCAAAGTCCACTTCCCAGGGCGCGGCATCCATCATGAACGGCGCCATATTGGTGATGAAGCTGAAGAAGCCGAACATCGGATTCCAGCTGCGCGGCACCCAGGACTCGTCCAGATGATCGGAGTCGGCGCCATATTCCGCCTGGCCGCCGGTGGGACAAGGCAGATACATGAAAATGGACGACGCAATCCGATGGCGTCCCAGGCCCCAGGACGACTTGGGCCAGCCTTTGCGCTCCATGTAGTTGGCGCCCACCATGACCTCGTCCACGTCGTCCACGCCGAAATTCGTGTGATCGAAGCGGATCTGCCCATCCATGCCCCAGACGCCTGGCCCCTTGAACGGCAGATTGGCATTCAGGAAATAGATATTGTGATGATCATGGGATGCGTCGCCGCGGGCGAACACGCCAAAGCCGCGCTGTATGTCCGACAGCAAAAATCCCAGGCGGTCGCGATAGAACGCCCACGAGGCGTCGTAGTCGGGCATCTGGAACACCACATGCTGGATGGTCTTGGGGTGGGCGCGGGTGCGCCACTTGCGGTGTTGATTGATACGATTGGCATTGCCCGGGGAGTTGACCGGATCCGGCGCGGACACGACGGGGATCTTCCTGAAAACCCGAAAGCCGATGGCCATGCCGTCGTCGGTATAGGTATGCGCCGTGCCGTCTTCGTCGACGCGCACCTCGCGATCCACCGACAGGTCCCGGACAAGCCTGTCCACGCCCTCCTGGGTGTTCACGCCCCAGATCGTTTCCTGAACCCCCGTGCCGACGATGGACGACTTGGGAACCAGCGGGTCGTCGATGTGGCGGATAATGACATGCGAGCCCTCAGGCAGGACGAAATGCGCATGCGCGTCGCTTCGGTCTTGCAAAACAAGGCCGAAGTCATCGAAATAACGTGTGCATTCGGCGACGTCGTCGACGCCGTACAAAATAGTTTCAACACCATTGATGCCATAACGGGACATAGTTAAATCCTTTCCAGAATGCAGGGATTGTGTTGCGAGCCAAGCCCGCTGATGTTCGACTCGACAAGGTCGCCTTCCTGAAGAAAGCGGTTGTAATGCGTTCCGTTGCCCGCCGGAGAACCCGTGCAGATGATGTCGCCGGGCAGCAATTGCACCAGGCTCGACAAATGCTCGATCTGCCGCGCGACGTCGAAAATCATGTCGGAAGTGCTTTCGTTCTGCTTGACTTCGCCATTGAGCTTGAGCGTGATCTTCAGGTCCTGCGGATTGGCGACAAACCGCCGCGGCACGATGTAGGGCCCCAAAGGCAGATACGAAGGACAGCTTTTGCCCGCCACCCAGTCGGTGCCCATGGCCTTGACTTCGGCACGCGCCCAGATCCAGTCCCGGTTGCTGATGTCGTTGGCGATGGTGTAGCCAGCCACATGATCCAGCGCCTCGGCGCGCTTCACGTGGCGGGCGGACTTGCCGATGACGACAGCCAGTTCCAGCTCCCAGTCCGGCTTTTTGGCGAAGCCTGGGAGGACGATGGGGTCATTCGGCCCGGTGATCGCCGAGACCGGCTTATTGAAGAAATACGGCGCGCCGGTCGTCTTACGGCGGGTCATCAGGTCTTCGGCGTATTTGCGCAGTGTGACGGCGTCCATGCCCTCGGTGCCGGGATTGGCGCCTGGCCCCTGGTCGACGATGAGATCGACCACATGCTTGAAATAGTTGGCGCCGCAGCAAAAAACCTGGCGCGGCATGATCGGGGCCTGCGTGGTCAAGGCTGAAACAGGGGCAGCCAGGGCTTTCCATGTTTTTGCGCCCTGCGCCTCGCGCCCCAGGAAGTCGGCGATGGCGTCGAGCGCCTTGCTGTTGTGCCCCCAGGCATCCAGAAATTCCACCATGCTGTCCACGCCCAGCAAATGGTGATCCAGACTGGCGGCCAGGGGCTGCAGCGCGGCCAGGGCAACGGCCTCGCGGTTTCGCACCAAGGCGGGAAAGGCGGGGGATCCGGCTACGGAAAATGTGCCCAGCGCAAATGAAGAAGCCTCAGCTTCGCTCATGATTGTCTCCAGTTTTATTTATGTATCCATCAGCGGTGAACGTGTTTTGCCGATGGCTCGCCGCGTGTGCCCTGCCATCGCCATAGTCGTCTTCGCGCTACGTTGACGGTATCTTAGGCAAGGCAAAACCATTTGAGAAATGGTTAATACTGATCTAAGCTATCGGGATTGCCGATGATTGAGAAACGACCATGCGCTTCAACAAACTGGATCTGAACCTGCTGGTGGCGCTGGATGCGCTGCTTACCGAGCAGAACGTCACGCGGGCGGGGGCTCGCATGCACATCAGCCAATCGTCCATGAGCGGCGCCCTGGGTCGGCTGCGGGAATATTTTGACGACGAGCTTTTCGTGCCCATTGGGCGCAAGCTGATGCCGACACCGCTGGCCGAAAGCCTGATCAAGCCGGTGCGCAACGTTCTGCTGCAAATAGAATCCACAGTCTTGACCAAGCCGGAATTCAATCCGGCAACGGCCGTGCGCCATTTCAAGATGCTTATTTCAGACTTCAGCCAGTCGATCTTGATGACCCGGCTGCTGCCCAAGCTGTATGAACAGGCTCCCGGAATCACGCTGGAATTCCTGCTGCAGATCAACAACCCGTTCGAGGAGCTCGAACGCGGCGACGTGGATTTCCTGATCATCCCCGAGCACTACACGTCGCCTGTGCAACCCAAAGCCGGCTTGTTCGATGAAACCTATACCTGCGTGGTCTGGGACAAGAACTCGCTGGTTGGCGATACGCTGACGTTCGAGCAATACCGCACGATGGGGCACGTCATCGCTCAATTCGGGCGTGCGCACTATACCTTCGAAACCTGGTTTCATGATGAATACGGCTATACATTGAATGCGGAAATCTCCACCGGCCACCTTTCAGGCCTGAGCGAACTGGTGGTGGGCACGAATCGCATAGCCACCGTGCACAGCATGCTCGCGCGAAAACAGGCGCAACACCTGCCCATACGGCTGCTGCCCCCGCCCATGCCGATTCCACCCCTTCGGCAAACCCTGCAATGGCACCACTACCACGACAGCGACCCCGGCAACCAATGGATGCGCAATCTGATCATCAGCACCGCTCATGAAATCGGCGAAGCCCAGGGCCAACCATAACCGTCTCACGGAAAACCCTGAAACGGCCGCTGGAAATGGCGGCCGTCAATGGTTCAGAAAGGCTCCGACAATACGGTCTGGGTTTCTTGCATGATGCGCCCGACGTCGGCGGGGGTGGCGGTGTGATTGACCTCCTGTTCGCACAGGTAGACGGAATTGCGCACCACGAGGCTCGCCCGTTCGATCCGCCTTGCCATGAACGCATCCAGCCGTTGGCTCAACGAGCCTGAAGCATCGAGCTCTTCCGACAAGGCGATGGCGTCTTCGATAGCCATTGCGGCTCCCTGAGCCAATACCGGCGGGCCGCTGTGAACGGCGTCGCCGATGAGCACCACCCGATCCCGATACCACGGCTCCTCGACAAGAATCGCTTCCAGGGGCCTGAACGTCACGTGCCCGGAACCGCGAATATGCGGAATGCACGCCCGGATGACGGGGCTATCGTATCCCTCCAGCCTTTCGAGCAGAACCGCCGCGGCCGTACTGTCGGGATGGAACGTGCCTTCGGCCGCGCTTTCCACGACATAGACGTAGGCGTCCCGCGGCGAAATCGGGCACAAGCCCACGACACCATGGCGCCCGCCGAAATGCAGTTCGGAGGTCTCGCATTCGGGCGGCCTGGGCACGGCGGCCCGCCAGACCGACTGTCCGCAATAGGCGGGGCGGGCTTCCGGGAACAAGGACTTGCGAAGCGCCGAATTCAGGCCGTCGGCGCCCACCACGAGATCGTAGCGGCCGGCTCTTTTGTCGGTAAAAGTCACGTCCACGCCGTCTGCCGACGACTCCAGCACGTCGACGCTAAGCCCATAACGGATGCGGGCGCCGCGCTCGACGGCTCTGGCCGACAAGATACGGTGCAGCGCCGATCGCGCTACGCCCACGGTTGCGGGAAACCGCGGCCCTCCCATCGGCATGAGCGGCTGCCGGGCGATCAACGCTCCGTCGGGCCGGCGGATATTCAAATGATTGCTCGGCATTCCAGCGGCAATGCACTCCTCGGCCAGGCCGATGCGATCCAGGGCGGCCAGCAAATTGCCCTGCATGGACAGCCCTACCCCCACCTGGCCCGCATTTTCGGGGCGCAGTTCGATCACGTCGACTTCCGCCCCCTTGCCAAGCAGGGCAATGGCCGCCGTCAAGCCGCTGATTCCCGCCCCAACGACCAGTACCTTCTTGATGTCGTTCATAGTGATAACCTTCGCTCTAAGCCGCTTTGGCTTTGGAATCAAGCTCGCGGCTGATCATCGCCGCAATATTGCGACGGATGCGGATCGCGATGTCGTCGGAACGGACGCTGACCTCGGGCGCGTCGGCCTCGCCCAGACGGTCGAAAAGCCGCTGGATTTCCTCGATGACCACGACGTCTTCCATCAATAGATTGCGCAGGTCGTCGAACCGCCCCGGATGGGGATTGGGAAAGTTGGCGGCCATGACGGCGAACTGGTGGGTTCCCTTTATGCCGTCGGGCGTCAAGGCGACGATGAGGTGGTTTTCCATCTTCATGTCCTGCTTATCGACGGACTGCAGCGAAATACGGACCAGAGCAAGATTGGGCGCGTGGGCCCATAGCTCCAGACAGCGGTCGACGCGCGCCTCGGGGGGGAGCCCCAGGGTTTTCGTCAGCATGGGCGGCAACGGCTCGTTCTTGAAGACCCGGATCGTGCCGACGCGGTCGCCTTCGGCGCGTAGCTCATAAGGATGGGCGGCCACATTGCCCGTGTCGATGAGCCCGTGATGCAGATAGGTGATATGGGTTGCATCCACAAGGTTCTCGAAAGGCAGAAGGTAATTCGCGGCGACATGCAGATGGATGCCCGGCTCGCTGAACCAGCCTTCGCGTGTAATGCCCAGTTCTTCATGATCGGGAATCAGCGC
>CALMPB010000066.1 GCA_937871985.1 uncultured Burkholderiaceae bacterium | reverse complement strand
TGCCAGAAATCCGCGCTTTCCGTTCGCAGCACAGATACCCCGACGATCAAGCATATCTCGATCTTATGCCGATTTTTGTTTCGGCTACGTGCAAGGTCTTCAAGGCACTGAGGGCTGAAGGCATAAATTTCAACGGTTTCGACGCCAGTACCTATCTCATCCCCTTCACGTCAGAGCTCGATATTGACCTTTCTGGTCAAAAATTCTCGCAGTTGCGCCTGCGTGGTTTTGGGCCACTCGACCTTATACCCATTCCCATCGAGCAAGAGCGGAACCGGGATTCGGCAGCGAAGGCAGATCGAGCATGAGTTCATGGACATTGGATGATCTGCGCCGTCTCGATCTTAAATATGCAGAGGAAGGTATCCATATCCATCAGCGGCCATTCCGGGCCGCGACAGAAATCCTCGGCTCCAGCTTCGTCATCGGCATTGGCGGGAACCCCGAAGTCAAGCGGATCATGGACGCCTATGCCGCCATGATGCCCGAGGTCGACGCCAACTGGCCAGGCGCCGGGATAGGTTTCGCCGCCTCCGTCGATCAGGTACGCAAGCTGACCTTTCCGGTCGTGTTCGGCCAGGTCTCTCTCCAACCTTGGCAGGTCGCGGGCTTCGCCAGCGCCGAAGAATGGTGGATCTGGTGCCGACAGGATAGAGCAATTGCAGGGGACGTCGCTTTCTCGGTCGCCGACCTCCACGACTTCACCAATGGCCTGAGTGAAATCGAACACGCGATACCGGCGGCAACGACATTATGGCGCATGGCGCGGTCCAACATCGAGGACGTTGCCAACACGCTACCGACCTCCTTCAGTCACGACTCAGTCATTCAGCCGATTTGTATGGTCGCCGAACTCTCGATGAAGGCATCCCTCGTCCACGACGGCACCGACCCGGATTCCTTCCGGAAAGGCAAGAATGGCCACAATCTATCATCGATAGCTCTTCGCATGGCGGAAGGACGCCCCCACCGCGATGATGCGCGGGTTCAGGCCATTGTCGGCGCACTGCCGCCCTATGTCGAAAGCCGGTACAAGCCTGCCGGATTAAAGCGGCTTCAGGTCGTAAAACTCGCCCTCGGCGTACAGTTCGTCGCCGCCTCAAGCCTTCGGCGGCTGACTGGGGCTGATCTCGCCTTCCAGATGGAAGGCGACGAGTGGCCCGGCTCGCGACAGCCATTCGCCATCTAACGATATTTAGGATTTGCTATGCCCTATGAGGAACTCATCGACCTATTGAGCTCACGCAACGCGCTCATCGTGCATTGCTCCCGGCCAGGGAAAGGCGACGAAGGACTGGACGGTCGCCTGTTTCCCGACGATCTGCGCGATGCCATCAAGGTTTGCGACACCGGCGTCGGCGACGTGAGCTGTTCTGTGATTTGGCCTGGCCACTGCAAGACCTTCGGCTCTATCGGCATCGTGCTCAAGCCACGTTCCATCGCTTCAATTACGTCGGCCCACCCGACTGATGCCGGCACCGTTCGGGACACGAACGGCCGCCGAACGGGCCTTGGCACACCCTACTCCCGGCAGGCTGTCACGGACACCTTCGCCAATTCGACAGACTATAACGAATGGACCGTGATGGACGCGGACACCATCGGCGTCTTTATCAACCTCCAGGACCCGCCTCTCGAAGTCGCCAAGATCGTCGATCTTACGCAATTGGCCGACTACAACGCCACCATCATGCCCGCCGAAATCGTGATGCCACAGCAAATCACTCTCAAGGAGGTGTGCGCCGCTTTTCCGGACCTGCCTGTTTACGCTTTTCTCGATACTGAGATTGTTCAAATCGGTATTGAGGCAAAGGCGCTTTATCAGTAATTCGCAAGACCAATAGAAATCATTTTTCCCAGCGCAATTAAAGATAAGTGATACGCAAATCCGTAGATAATTTAGTTCCATTCGACATCGCATTTCTGAGGTAGAGCGCCGTGGATTCCGGATTTATTGATCTCGATATTTTACTGACCAAAATTCGTAACCCCCAATCGAAAATCTACTTTCTCGACGCGGTGAAGGCCTACAAGGCGGGTGCGCTGCGCGCTTCGTTGACGTCTGTCTGGGTTGCACTCGTCTATGACCTTATCGCCAAGTATCGCGAGTTGAGCGCCATGGGCGATGCGGCCGCGACGACCTTCATCACCGCTTGGGATAATGCCACCGCCGCAGCCGACATCAGGAAGCTGCTTCAACTTGAGGCGGATATTCTCGAAGACGCGACTGCCAACACCCAGGTCGTCAACCGCATCGCCCAAAATCAGTTGGCCCGCCTTCGCGAAGACAGGCATCTCTGCGCCCATCCGGCGTTCTCGGCAGAAGCTGAACTGTTCGAGCCGTCGCCGGAACTGGTGCGCCTTCACCTGGTCAATGCGGTCGATCTCGTCCTCTCGCAGGAGCCCTTGCAAGGCAAGGCGATCTTCGACCTCTTCGACATCGATGTGCAATCGTCCGGTTTCCCTACCGCTCATACGCGCATTCTTGACTATGTCGAACAGCGCTATCTCGCCCGCGTCCGCACCCAGAACATCCGCAATTTCGGTACGGTGCTAGCGAAATCCCTGCTCAAGGGCGTGCCGGCCCAATGGGAAACCCAACAGCGTAAGATCACCTCTTCCCTCGTTGCGGTGCGCGAACGCGCCGCCCCGTCATGGCCAGACATCTCCACCATGATCGTCAGGCTGATCGACGGCCTCGACCCCCAACACAGGCCCCGCGCGATCGCGTTTATCGCCTCCTTCCCGGACTTCTGGATGCTTCTACTGGAACCGTCGCGGATGGCCCTGCAAGCGACGATCGACAACGCCGACGCAGCTACCATCGCGGATTACCGCATCCTCACAGGCGTAACCCTGCCGCATTTCCGCGCTCCACTCCTCGCCGTGATTGCGGCCTTGAATGAGGAACATCTGGCCAATGCAATCGCCATGCAGCCGCTCGCCGACCTCTGGCCTCGCGCGATCGCGCTGTATCAGGGGTCCGGAAGTTGGCGCGGCTCAGAAGTCAATTTTCGCGACCTGATCTCTCCATTCGCCGGTCGCCTGGCCAGCCAGCAGATCGATCAGCTTCTCGATGCCATCATCGAGAATGGTCAAAACTGGGACGCTGCCGAAACCGACACACTGCTACTTGGAGTCCTCCGCAACGCGGTAGCGGCCGACCAGCCAACCCCGGATGCGCGCAATCGCTTCTATCAGCATGTCCGCCGCGTGCGCCGTACCGACAAATATGATGAGGTTCTGACCTTTCTTCAGGCCGATGGCTGGGTGCTGCCTCCACCGGAACAGGCCGAAGAAGACTAAGTCAGGCTAATCTGCCCGCGGCTCTGGTGGATCATCGCTTGCACGGTGATCCGGTGCCTGGACCCGCCCCAACAAAAGCGGAACCTTGCTGTTCTTGAAATCCCAATCCGAAAGCGGCGCGAACCAATCCGGCGCCGCTTCGCCATGGAGCTGGATCACTTGATCGCCGTCGATAGTCTGTGCGGCATAGTACCTGCTGAAAATGCGGCTGGCCCAGCCAATGCCATCCCAGCCCTGATCTGACGGTTCTTCCGGGTTCGCAATAAACTCTACGCCAATGAACGCCCCATCTTCGGTCACTGCGAACGGGCCGTCCGCGGACCATTCGCCGTAGAACAGCAGTACCTCGGCGAGCTTGCGATCCCTGGGATCAGTCAGTTCTACCGCACCGCTATAGAGTTTCGCGGAGCCGATGATGAAGTTGGCCAACCCCTCGGAACTCAAGGAGCGCGGCATGTCAGACGCGGCTCCGAGCACGACACGCAGCGGCGGCTTGGTCATGATAATCACTTCGCCGAGCCTTCCGAACTCGTTGATGAGGACAGCATCTTTCATCGCGACCCGGAGCCCCCCGCGTGCAGTACGAAAGCGGTCTGGCGAAATGACGGTCCAGATGTTCCAAAGCGACCAGAATATCGCCAGCTTTAATGGCGTTCCGACCATGTCCGCATAGGTCTGAAGCGAAGCCAGATAGGCTGCGGACATCCGCGTTTCCTGCTTGAATGGCTCCTTGCATCGGACGTTCTTGACTTCGACCAGCCACTGCTCCCCATCGTCCAGTACGATCCGGAAATCGGGCGCGCGGCTGGTGTCGGCAGCATGGACGCGACCGACATCCTCAGTTTTCAGCAATCGAAAACGACCGAGGCTGAGCACCGTCGCCTCGAACAGGCGTTCGGTTCGCGAGCCGTGGATCAGCGTTGGGTCCGCCAACGCCTCCTTCAGCTTTGGCGTCGCATCAATTATGAAGCGTTCGACCAGCGAGGGATCGTTAAGCGCGATGGAATGTCCCCGCGCAAAAGCAGCCGCCGACGCCAGCAAGTCGAAGGCCTTGGTCTTTGGTCGCGCTGCCGGCGGCTGATCACTCATGCCACCGCACCCGGCACCTCAACATCGGGCGGGTTCATATAGGCCCGGAAGCCTGCCAGATCGTCATCACTTGGATTTTCCGCCTCGGGGATAAATCGAATGGTCTCCGCAATGTCCCGCCGCGTGACATAGCTGATGATCGCACCACCATTGCTCAGTTCATATTCCATCGAACCGCACCAGCGGTTGGGACGGGCGAGACCCGGCGCGAACGCGATGGGTTTCTTGTTTCCCTTCTTGCTCACCTCGTGCTTCGCGAGCGCGACCCGAATGAACTCGAGCGTGGTGAAGCCCATCTCCGTCCGCCGCAGGTCGCGGCGCATCTGCTCGATAAGTTCGGGGCGCTCCTGGGCATCACGCAATTGCTGCGCGCGCAGCTCGCGATCGTAGTGGCGATATCCCAGGTCTCGTTCGAGATGGGCAGCCTTGAGATCGATCCCTGAATTCTCGGCGAGCTTGATGACGTCTTCGCAGCGCTGACGCCATGTCCGAAGCAGCTCGTAGGCCGCGTAGATCCACATAGGCGAGAGCGCGCCCAACAACGCGACCTTCCCACGAGGAGGCTCGTCATCGAACTGATGACGCATGACCTCCTGCTCCAGCGCGTTCAACGTATTATCGACGAGGCAAAGCTGGCTCGCCTGCATGGCCAGGTAAGGGTTCTCGGCGA
>CALMPB010000065.1 GCA_937871985.1 uncultured Burkholderiaceae bacterium | reverse complement strand
GGGTGGGTCAAGATTCGATGGAAATCCCGGGTCAGCTTTGCGTGGAAATCAACATCCTGACCAGTTCATAAGGACGATCGACCAGAAAGAGTTCGCGCTGCAGCAGAGCAAGAACCCGGCAGAGAAATTCGAGGGGTTGCTCGACCTGTATGCGGGGAAGATTGAATCCATGTTCAACGACGTTCGTCCGAAGGTCGTCGTGGTCGCCTTCCGAGAGACGGAGGCGGACCTGAGAGTCGCCAACTCGAAGCTGAGTCCCGAGGAGCGGCAGGCGCTGGAGTACTTGCAGCGTGAGGACGACAAGCAGACCGAGCTGTTCGCTCCGGATCCGGAAGAGATCAAGCGTATCGCTGAGCTGAAGCCGCAGGCTGAAGAGCTGTTGTTTCGGAATTTCTATCGAGCGTTGAAAGCTCGCATGATGCAGCGGCCGAACGCGGTGCCTCTACAGGTGATTCGAGAGCACACCTATCGCGAAGACAAGGCCAGTCAGAGTGGTGCGACACGGGCATGGAACCTAGGAACTTCGCTGTTTTACAAAGCTGGCTCTATCCCCTGGCGTCCGAAGGATCTTCCATCCAACTACTGTTTCGTAGGCGTTTCATTCCACCACCTCAAGCGCAAATCAGGCGACGTCATGTACGCAAGCGTCGCACAGGCCTTCTCCAGCACCGTGCAGCCGTTTGTGTTGCGTGGTGCGACGATTCCCAAAGATCAGGTGGAGTACAAGCAGCCGTACTTGAAGAAGGCTCAAGCCGCCGATTTAATTGAGCGAGTTATCGACGCCTACGTCAAGAACGCCGGAACGGTGCCTGACCGAGTGGTGATCCACAAGACCTCGCGCTACCACACGGAAGAAGCTGAGGGATTCAATGCCGGCCTGAGTAAGGTAGCTGCGATCGATCTAGTCTGGCTCGGGCAGACAGGCTTCCGTCTCGTGAAGAAGGGGACGCAGGAGGTCTGGCGTGGTACCTGGGTGGACGTTGACGGCCGGGAGAACTACTTGTTCACCACTGGCTATGTGCCTTGGTGGAAGGAGTATCCTGGTCCGCATATTCCAGCGCCGCTTCTGTTCGGAAGTCATGGCAAGACCGACCTAAAGGCGCGCGCCGAAGAGATCCTGACGCTGACCAAAATGAACTGGAACAGTTCAGATGGATTGGCCCGCTATCCCGTGACAATCTCGTTTGCACGCCGAGTCGGGATGGTTATGACAGAGTTAGGCGATGATCCGTCCCCTAATCCGTCATACCGGTTCTACATGTAGCAGTGGGATGCATCGAAGGCCTCTCAACTGGCTCTAACCTCGTTGACTGTTTCGCAAAGCTCGAAAGTCCGTTCTTACGGAAGGCGTGAGTCGCAGCGATGCATTTCGACGGCGAAGCGGTCGCTCGAGGTCTTGCGCCGCGGATAGCCATTGGGAAGGCTGCGAAAATTAGGGCGCCAGTTCCGAATGTCTCAAAACGGTATCGGGCCAAACACAAAATTCGGAGTTTGGCTTAGCAGCGATTGTCATCACTTGCGGGCAGTTGCTAAATCACGATTCGTGGCATGAACCATGTGCTCGCTCACTTAGCGTTCAGAATGTGCAATTGCCCGTGCCGAGTGCACACGGTTGTCCAGTCTGGCTGGTGGCAGCCACTGCTGTCCGCGTCGGCCAAACAGGCCGACGACCTGACCAACGTCCCTCCTCCCGCCGACAGAACTCGAGTGTCTGCCTCGCGAGTCGCTTGACGCCCGCACGAGCCGCAATCAGCGCTATATTCGCTGAAAGGTGAAGGTAGGGGGACAACTTGATCACAGTCAGTTCGTGGTACGAGCATGTGCGCCGCGCGTGCATCGTCGATCCGCTCAACAACGACCCAAGGGAGACGCGTGAGAACGGCATGAGGCTGGGCAAGTCGAGCCGCTGGATCTTCGAACGCGCGATCGGCGGCGGGCAGGCGAACTTCGATGAGCCAATCGAAGATTTGTCCCCAAGAGATCGGGTCATGCTCTACGCCCTCTTCAATCAAAAGGGTCACGTCCCCGAGCTGATTCACGCATTCCAAATACTGGCAGACCACCCGCAGCGCCTTAACAATGCAACGATACTCGACATTGGCTGCGGACCCTTCACTGCGGGCTTGTCCCTCGCCATCGTGGCTGGTAACGAGGTTGCCTTCCGATACGTGGGTGTCGATACGTCGCAGGAAATGTGCGCCCTCGGGCTTGAGCTCGCGAACGCTGCGCGCGAAGCAGGTGGGCTGAGCCCTCAAACGTTGGTGCAATTCGTTGGCTCAATCGATAGCATCGATTTCGGACCGCCCAGACTGGGTTGGACAGTAGTGGTCTTGTCCTACCTGTTGGCCAGTGCCTCGCTCGATGTCGAGCTGCTCGTCCGTCAAATCGTTGAAGCGTGCAGCCGAATCGGCCAGGGCCCGGTTGCCGTGCTGTACACCAACTCGGCGCAAGCTGAGAGGCGTGCGGCATTTCCAGCGTTCCAGAGTCGTATGGTGGATGCCGGCTTCAAGTGCGAGGTAGTTGACACCGAATTGCTGACAGACGGCGAGAGACCCCGCAGAATCCACTACGCCCTGTTTACCCGGGCACCGTTGCCGATGCTGTTAAGCGAGGTTCGCCGATGAAATTGCCGAGCTTCAGCGAGCTGCTCGATGAGCAGCGCAACGTGTTCATATCGGATCCCGACCAATCGATTCTGGTAGTTGGGCCGCCGGGGTCTGGTAAGACTTCCGTGGCCCTCTGGAAAGCGAACATACTTGCCGGGCCTGACTACCGGCGTAGAGTAACCGTGGTCACTAAGAACAGGCTGCTGGCCGCCTTGGCGGCGCAGATTTCCCAGGATCACGGGAATGCGCCCGTCACTAGTACGACGATGCACACGCTCGTCTGGAACCACTATTTGGAGGCCCACGGACGGCCCATTCCCCAATGGGCTCCCTATGACTTCAACTGGCCTCAAGTTCTTCGCGACTACGAGGGAACCAATGCTGCTCCGTTGATCGATCACCTCATCATCGACGAAGGACAGAATCTGCCACAACAGTTCTTCGTCTGGGCCCGTCGCTTCGGCGCTTCGTCCGTCTCGGTGTTCGCGGACGAGAACCAGTCAACGGAGGTAGGCGGTTGTCATGTCGCGGATTTGCAGAACGCGGGTTTCAGCGAAATGCACCTCCTGACGGTCAATCACCGCAATACGATGGAAATCGCTGAGCTGGTCGAGCACTTCCATCAAAACCGCAATATCCCGCCAGCACCGGCGCAGCGCGGGCGGTCCAATGAACCACCCAGGATGGTAGCAGTGACCAGCTGGGAAGAACTGGCTCAGCAAGTTGCCGTCAGATTCGGAAACCGCGGTGGCTCTATCGGAGTAATCGTTTATCACGTGGAAGACATCAACAACCTATACGCACTGCTAAAAAGCAGGCTGTCTGCCGCCCGCGTGGATATGTACGCCAACAATGCTGGGCCCCAGGCGGAGGACGCCATTCGCCTGCGCGATGCTGGAGTCACCATCCTCTCTGGCGAATCGGCTATTGGGCTTGAGTTCGATACCGTCTACCTCCAAGACCTGAGCCGCTCGCTGCCAATAGCGTATGCGGTTCAGCAGCGGCGCCTGTACATGCTCTGTGCCCGAGCTAGGGACACCCTGCTTTTAGTCAATGGGCCGGACTCGTTGACGGCGGCACAATTGGCCCATCTCCCACCTCCCCCCATCCTAGACCGATGACCGCGATGTCCGGCGACCAGCTGGAGCTACTTGCATCCGCGCACTCACCTGAACAGCAAGGTGCTAGTGAGGTGAGGCTGCTTGGCCTTATCCTCGACCAGACCGCTTTTTTGCACTTCCTCAGCAGCGAATGGATGACCTCGCCGACGGGGTACTTGCTGCTCGGCACTCAGCAGGCTTGTGGAGCCGCCCCCAACAACTCGTCAGCTGTCGGCATCTGGTTTGACGCCCGGTTCCTTCCGGACGCCACTGTCATGGTGTGGAGGGATAACGCTTGGGCGGAGACCACGTTGTGCGGCTTGAGAGCCAGCGATACCGTTGTGTCGTGGAGCGGCCCTCTGCCGACGTTTGCGATCGACCATTTTTGCGTGAGTCTGGAGGCCACTAGGACAAAGCTCTTGGCACTGGCTCGCAATTTCGCGGACATGGAGATCCCCTCTCAACCTTTTAAAGTGGGCGCGCTCTCGCAAATCGCACCACCGGAAGAAGCACCTCCAGGGAACAGTCGTTGGCAGCCGCCTCGCGACTGGAATGCATTGAGGGGTGCTGCGGCGATGGCAGCGTTCGCCGTTCCGGCAATTGATCCATGGATTGAATTATTCTGCGACCTGCTCCGCGCCGGTGTTTCGAGCCCTGGGTCCGTCGAGAGCCTGCACGCTCCCTGGTGGCGGGCCGCGCTCTGGTCTAGCAGTGCGGAGCAGGAGAACCTTCCCGGCCTCTGGCGGGCTATGGTCGCGCAGTTCTCAAAGCCAGGACGGTTGAACGAATGGAAAGCGACAACCATCCTGGATGACATCTGCGAGCGTGCGCGAGGTCTCGGCGAGGATGCGCATCGAGTGGCGAGACTCTCAGAGGGCGCGAGATCGCTCCTTGATGATAGAGGGACGGTTCAAGACCTTGGGGCTCACGACGACTTGCTTGCCCTAACTCTTCAACTACTACTACTTCGGCCATCGCCCGAGAAGTTTTTGGGCTGGCGTGAGGAGTGGCCCGCAATCCCGCCCGTGGTCTGGTGGACTGGCATGACACTCGCCGGTTATCTGCAGGGCTATAGATCCTTGCCCACGCAGTTTCGTGGAACGCCGGAGTGCAGAAGGTTGTTGGCCTTGAAGACCTGGCAGCACGCTTGCATCGATGGCTCTGGCCCCTGGAGTACGCTCACGCCGGATGACGTGGCTTGGCGAGTCGAAGAAAGCGCAATCGTGATGACTGCGGGCGCGCAGACTTGGGCTGAACACAAGCTAGGAACCCGAGGCAGCTGGTATCGAGCAGCCTTTGATAACTCGTCGGTACAACTGGAGGCCCTGGCGCTCGCCCTCG
>CALMPB010000064.1 GCA_937871985.1 uncultured Burkholderiaceae bacterium | reverse complement strand
AAGCTACCGAGCAACTGGGTCATCGAGTGGGAGCGTTTCGTCAAGCTTGATCCGGCTCGTCCGAACCGCACCGCCCGGGCCATCGACACCTTCATCGCCCCAACGCTTGGCGAGATGGTTAACGAGGGTGCAGGCGTGTTTAAGCACTTGGCAAAGCGCAACCTGCGGCGGGGCTACCGCCTCTCGCTGCCGACCGGAGAGGCCTGCGTCGCAGCCCTGCAGGCCGGGCGATATCCCGCTCTGGCCGACCCCCTTACGCACCACGAGCTGGCATCTGGAACGGCCGGTGACGCACTCGATACCGCTGGCTTGGCCGATGGCGCGACGCCGCTGTGGTACTATATCCTCAAAGAGGCGGAGGTGCGCGCGCAGGGCAAGCACCTAGGGCCGCTGGGCAGCGTGCTCGTGGCCGACACACTGGTCGGGCTGGTGGTGAACGACCCAGATTCCTACTGGCACGGCGGCGCCGGCGTTGCGCGATGGGCGCCCGCCGATGCCGCACTGCCGGGCGGTCCAGTCGACTCGTTGGAGAAGCTGCTCCGGTTTGCGGGCATGCTGTAGCCAATCCTCGCACGTCGGAACTGCCGGGCGATGTGTCCGTCGTCAGAACATTTGGCTCAGATCGCGGCGTAGATTAGCGGAGTGCGGGCCTCGTCTGGGGATTAATATTGGGCGGGTCGAATGGCTCGGTAGATGGCTTTCCCTACATCCAGCCATCAATTAAACAGTCCCGATGCCCTGACGCTCACTGCCAGGTGATCAATGAATGCCTTCACCCGCGGGGGCGTGGGGCCGCCTCCAACGTAAATCGCATGAACGGGTTCTAAGTCGCCCGGGTTGTATCTTTCCAGAAGCGGCACGAGGGCGCCACGCGCAAGATTTTCCTCGACATGGAAGCGGCCCAGCCGCGCAATCCCCAGACCTTCCAGCGCCATCTGCCGCAATGTTTCGCCGTTGTTGACGAGCACCGACCTCGAAACGGGTTGCTCGGAGACTTCGGTCCCGGTCTTCATTGGCCAGCCGGTGCCTGCCTTTCGGAAATTAAATCCCAGGCAATCGTGCTCCCGAAGATCCGACGGCGGCGACGGCGTGCCCTTCCGTCAGTGAGCCGAATACCCCCGCTTCAAAGACCCACAGCCCGAGGCCGGGATTATGCCGTGAAATGGGACCTTCCTGCCGCGCCCGAGACATTCACCAAATAACGGCTCCGGCAGGAACGGACACCATGGCGGCACGGCTCCTTCGCGAGGCTGCCAGGGGCAGGTCAGAACCAGCGGAGGCGCTTAGAGAACGCGTGCCTTCGCTGCGTGTTCGAAGCAGGCGCTATTAGAAGGGTTCTGGTACGCTTGCCGCCGTATTCACCTTGTCGGTCCAGTATTCGAGGCTGGCCGAGTGTCCCATATCCCATATACCGTACTCAGCGTCCTGGAGCAGTCGCTCAATCTCGGAGACATCGGAACTTGGTAGCCTGAGCGCACGAGAACGCTGAGCGAGGGATTGAAGTTCGCGAATAAGGCAAGCGTGTGCATCAACTGTTCCAGAGCAGGGCATCATTTCACGCACCTTTGCATGGCAGCCCAGCGACCGCGCGACGCTCTCGAACATTCCCCTCACCGATGCAGCGAGCGGGTCGCCTTCGACCGTTTCCAAGTCTCCTAGAGCGGCGACCAGGGCTTTCTCATGTGGCTGCGCGCGAAAGAGGAATTTCTCCACACCAGGTAGGCATGCAAAATCAAGTGTTCGTGCTCCGTCGAGGTTGGTCCAATCGGGCAGACCGACCGTGAAGCCGTTCTGCCGCAACCATCGATGTTTGAGTCCACCCTCTTGGAGCGGCAAGGTAAGAAAGTCATGGTCGCTGACCACAAAGCCCGCTTCCTGCAATATGCCGACGCGGGCGCGATAGACGACCTGTAACTTCTCCCGCGATGCGTTCTTGATCGCGAAATAGAGGGCGACCTCGGGAGTGCCGGTCAGATCTATGACAGGAGACTTGACGAGATAGTGCTGGACGATTGACACGGCGTCGTGCGCAGAACGTATTTCGTAACCGGCGATCCCGGTTCGGCTACTCACAAACCTGCGCAGGACGCGCCACCATTTTTGCCGATCCTCTTCGGCGATGTCTTGTCGCAGGAGCGACGGAAAGATAGTTGGATAGAGTTCTCTTTGACCGCGGAACAGGACCGGACTAGTGTCTGAGACCTGTTCGCGCATCCATGACAAGGCGTCGGCGGCGCTTGGCTCTCGCAAATCTCCCGTATGCTGCGTCGACATGACCATCTCCGGTGCGTTAATCGCCGGCAACTGCGTAAGAGACGATAAAAGACATAAACGATTAGCAGGATTCTGGAAAGACTATTTCAGCAAACAACCACTGTTTACAAACGCAGTCGTTCGCCGGTCACAACCAGGGAGATCGAATAGCGCGAAAACAAGTTAGGCGCGCATGATGGGGATGCCTCGAAGCCGCCATAGGTTCTTGTGCTCACCGGGATCGCGGCCAGGATCTACTCGATCAACATCGTCAACCGCTAAGATCGATGACATCCGCGTGGTCGACGCTCAGAAAATTCTCGCGCGTTGAGGTATGCAACCGCGCAAGGGTTGTTGGGGAGTCGCGAACAACGCCCGGGACCGGATCGGTGCCCCGCCTCACGGCGCACTGGTGCAGTCCTTCGGATCTGGGCCGATTAGGTTAGCCAGTCGCTCCTCGAACTCCGTTTGTGGCGACGTTGCTATCGCGCGGCGCTCGGTGTCCGCAGCTTTCTGGAAGTCACCCGCATAGGCTTGCAGGCAAGCAAGAGTATCGTAATAGTTGCCGAGATCGGTGCGGGTCAAGACCGACAATTCGGATGCGTCTTGCAGCTGAACCGCACGCTCAGCGGCGGCAAGCGCATGCGCATATAGCGACTTGCGGGCTGGCCATTCAACCGAGGCCACGATCCATGCGAAATTATTGTAAGCCGCTGGACTGGCAGGCCAGTCTCGCATTGCCGTCATATAGTCTGCCACGGCTCGATCATAATCTTTGCGGCGCTTCCAGAGCCCACCGCGAAGGCGATACGCGTAGGCGAGAGTCTCCTTGCGCAACATCGCTTTCCCCTGAAAGGCTGGCTGTCCGGCCGGGGTCTCGCAAACGTCGCGCGCATTGGTGTCCCAATCGACCTGCTGGCCGTCCAGTGGCCAGCATACATAGTTGTGCTGGCTGCCGCTTCGCAGCGTGATCTCCACGAGATTTGCTTGAATGTTGAGCACTTCAGCGATGGTAAGCAATATCAGCGACGCAGTGTCGCAATCCTCGATATGGGCTGGCGGATGACCCGCAGGCGCCCGCGAAACAAGCGCGTCGCTCAAGGTTTCGGTCGGAATGTACAGACCGAAGCCCATTTCGATCAGCGTTGCATCCATTGCTTTGCTCACGGCGAGCGCCCGATCCCTTGCAAGCATGCCCTTTCCGACGCGTTCCGCATGCGTGAGCCGGGCGAGGGTTCGCTCAACGATATCGTCGAGCAGCGCATAGGCGCTGTCGGGCACGAAGCAGGCGTTGGACTCGATATCGAGGATCTCGTAGCCTATGCCCTTGTAGCGAGGTTGATAATGACGCGGGATCGCCTCAGGACAGTCTCGCCTTGGTGCGGAAGCGGCGAAGGGTGGCGCATAGCCGGTTCCGCAAGTGGCAGCGGCAACCTGCGCGGCGGCGGTGAGCGCTGTGAAGGCCTGCAGACAGATTGCGGCGGCGCCGATCGGCCGGAAGCCTGCGCTCCATTTGGGCAATGGGGTCTTCAGCATGGCGGCCTCCTTGTCGGTGGTATGATGATCGTGCGAGACTATTGGCCTCGCTCCTGCTGCGCGATCCGGACCCAGATCGGCGCCATGTCTGACCACATTTGTTCGAGATTGTTTCCCATGGTGATTGCAACCATCCCCAGCGCGATCTCGGTATCACTCTTGGGCTTCGGCGTCTGGCTCCTCCAATAGGCCGCGACCAGCGCTCTGCGCGCCCAAGACGGTGGGTGATCTCCAAACTGCCGCACGATCGCGGGAACCGGCAGCGCCGTGACTGAGGCTATAGGCTCGCCGCCCAGGCTGCTACCTTGCGCTTCCGCCGCCTCGCCAAGAAAGCCCAGCACTGCAGCGCGGTCGTCACCGGTGAATTCGGGCGGCGCCTTTGTTTGATCGTGCACATAGCGCGCCTCCTCCGCGATCTGGTTCAGTTGGAAGAACAGGACCGGCGCGTATCGCACGAATTCACCAAGCTCGCTCTCCAGCGAATCCGTTGGGGCTGCACGGTTCCGCGCCATTGAGATGCGCTGCACTAGCGCCGCAGCATAGAGGTCGGCGACCACCTCCTCGCCCCAGCGCTGTCGAAGGACCGCGTCCGATAGCGGCTGCGTCTCACCGAAATCGCCCGCTGGCCCCAGGTCGCGGCGGGTGTGACCGAGCACAAGATGCGCGAACTCATGTGCGATGACGAACTCTTCGAGCGCGGCGTTCATCACTTGGAGTAGCGGGTCGTCGAGCGCGCGCGGCGGCGCATGCCCGCGAATAAGACGTTGGTTGGCGAAGTCCTCGAGCGCCTTAGAGAAGCGCACGAGAAATTCAGGGTCACTGCGGATCGCGTCGAAATAGCTGTCGGACAGGTCGATCACGACTTGATCGCCCTTCTCCTCGATCCGGATCGTCCCAAGCCCGATCTTGCCCAACTCATGGACAAAGGTGAATAGGCTGAAGTTTACCGTCACCAACTCGGCGGGGGATCCGGGAACGCTAAGCGCGCGGGCATTTAGCGTGCCGCTGGGCAGTGTTCCCAAGTAGGGCATGACGAAGCCTGGTATCTCGCGGGCGATTTCTGCATGCACTGCGAGTCCCACCGAGCAGAGAATGTATATCGAGCGCGGATCCTCGAACCGGGTCGGCATCGCCTGTTGAAGCTGTGCGAGGATGTGCCCATAGATTGCGGCATAGCCGCCCGCTTCGCTCCCTACGCGTTGATCAAGCGCGGTGATGACCTCGCGTATCGCGGCTTCGTCCTCGGCGTTGCCGGTCCATCGCCGAACGCTTGGGTTGTCCTCGAAGGCGAGCTCCTGACGCGCTTCAAGATAGGCATAGGCAGAATCGCTGTCGGACAGGAAGGCAATCGGAGCGGCGGGTCGTGCCAGCAATGCTTTCTGCGCATCGGCGCAGAAGGACACCGTTGGGGCCGCGAGCGCCAGTCCCGGCAAGGCGATGAGCGATACGAACGCCGATAACTTTATGGCAAGTTGCATCAACCTCTCCCTTATGCTTCTGGCCCTATCCGCTTCTGGAAGCCACCATCCGCGACCCGACACACGCCAGCCCGAACGACCAAAGCCCATAAGCGAGAAGGAACACTGCGGTCAGCAGCGACCAGGCAAGCGTGATCGTCCACGATTTCCACAAGAGCTGCGGCCCGCCAGGCCGGAACGCGCCCTTCATCAGCATCAGGTCCTCTGGCGTGGCGCCGCCGGGGGTCGCCTGGAGCAGGACCTTCGCTTC
Organism: uncultured Burkholderiaceae bacterium; assembly: GCA_937871985.1. The sequence goes on along the minus strand of CALMPB010000064.1, from coordinate 2,033 downwards.
CTCCGTTAGCGAGAAGCTCGACAGCCCGAACCCGATCTGGAAGCGCTGGGCGACGCCTGTCTCCTGAGGCGCTGAGACCGTGACCCAACCGAGCAGGCCAGCATAGGTTAACGCGAGCACGATCGCGCCGCTGATCGCGACTAGCCCGGTCCGGCTTCGGTCATGGCTTGCCGATGTGGTTGTCAGCACCCTGACGAAGATCGCAAGCGTGATGCCACTCGTCATCAGACTCAACAGGCCGAAGGATGGCGGTGCATTGCTTGTGAAGAAGGACAAGCCGGGTAGTTGCGATGCGACCGCTCCCGCGCCGCCGACCAGCACGCCCATGGCGCTGCCGATGTCGATCAACTTAGGCACGCTTATTGGGGTCAGTTCCGGTAGGGGGCGAAATGACACCCTAAGCGATCAGTCAAGGCTTTTCCCTATCGTAGCCGTGCTGGCTCAGCAATTTCATCGGCCTCTCCGGGCGTCGCATAGACCTCCTCGCGGATGATCCGATTGGTGATCTCGAGGAGATGGGCGGAGAGGGCCTCGCTGAGTTCCTCGAACTCGGGCCACAGGACCTGGTTGATGAAACTGACGGGCGCATGGACGATCACGGTCTGGCGGTGCATGCGTGAATAGCGGAACGGCTTGATGCCATAGCGCCTGCACAGGGCTGTGAAGAGCTGCCGGGACCACGGGTCTGGAATCGAGAACTTGAACTCTTCCGACGCTTCGCGGCGGCTCGTTTCGGTGAACTGGCGCCTGATACGTTCTGCGGCGGCCCCCGCTGCGGCCTTTTCGCCTGCCGTGGCGGCGCCGGCGAACAGGGCTTCGATCTTGCGCAGCTTTTCGCGAAGACGCTGCTCCGCATCCAAATTCTGGTTCAATGCCGCGTTCCCCACGGCGTGGTGATACCGGGAAGGGCTTGGCTGCGCGCCCGCGTGCAGGCCAGAACCGCGGCATGGATCTCGGTCTCCATGATCTCGGTCATCACCCGCAGATGCTTGATAGTCTCTTTGATTTGCCCGCGATCCTCAGGTTCGTCCCTGGTGCGTTCGATGAGGTCGGCGACGCCCGCCATCATCGCTCTGATTTCCCCGAGATGCGTGACTGCTTCATGGGCGCGTTCGGGCAGCCCGGCTTCCTCCTCGCCATTGAACAGGCCTTCCACAAAACCTTCGACTTCCTGCGCGCGGACCATGCCCAGATTTCCCAGATTGGCGCTGGTTGGCTCCAGAGGAACACGAGTGGCTCGAAATGGCTTCTTTGGGTCCTGATGGTCGGCCAGTTCATTCCACAGGCCCATGATCAGGGCGCCAAGCAGCGCATTGGCGTCATCCACGCTGTCAAACTCGGGCAAGGATCCACCCCACAGGCCGGCAATGACCGCCATGGGTTGCACGGCGGGATCGGGACAAGCGATGTTGCCCAGCAGCCGCGTCCTCACTTCGTGGTAAGGAACCGGACAGGCATGCTTGTCGAGCAAGGCGCGGATCGCACGTTCGGTTGGCGGTTTATCCTTGGACTGGCCCATCGTCTTTCTTGCAGATACAGATCATAGATTTACCGGACAATTTTATACCGGCTCGGCTCCCTTGGGCCAGCGGTATTCGCCGGTGAGCAGGATATGAGCCCATCCTAGGGGCGAGATGTGCGCGAGCAATTCAGGCGGAACGTCGAGACCATCCCGGCGGCGCAGGTCGACAGCCTTACCAAGGTGGAGCGTGTTCCAGTAGATGATAATGGCCGCGAGCAGATTGAGCCCCGCGATCCGATAATGCTGGCCTTCGCTGGTCCGATCCCGGATCTCGCCTTGACGGCCGATGCGCAGCGCATTCTTGAGTGCGTGATGCGCTTCGCCTTTGTTGAGGCCGATCTGCGCCCGCCGCTGCATATCAGCGTCAAGAATCCAGTCGATCAGGAACAGCGTTCGCTCGACCCTGCCTACCTCGCGCAAGGCCAGGGCCAGATCGTTCTGTCGGGGATAGGACGCCAGTTTGCGGAGCAACTGGCTGGGGGTGATCCTGCCGCCGTTGACCGTGGCGACG
>CALMPB010000063.1 GCA_937871985.1 uncultured Burkholderiaceae bacterium | reverse complement strand
AGGGTGGGGCGGTAGAGCCCGCACCCGATCCGAATAATCACGCAAAATCCAAGCTCAAAGAAAGGATGATGGGTTCGCTCAGTTGAGCACGCCGCGGCAGGTTTTCTATCCGCTGAAACAACAAAGGCCATGAAATCCATGGCCTTTGTTTTTGTGAGAGGAGGGCGGTTATGCGCTCATTTCCTCTTCATCATTGAGGTCGAATACGGTGAAGTTGACATTCGATTTGGTGGAGGGGAAGAGGTTGCGGCATAGGGGACACTGCAGTTTTGTGGATTCGTTGACGGCCTCGAAATAGGATGACTGGCAGTTATCGCAAAATTGTATCGCGGCTTCCTTTTCACGCAATTCACGCGCTAGCGACCACGCATCGCTGATGCTCAAGCAATCGTGCCAGCGGAGCTGGTCGCACTTTGGCAACTCTTTTAATATCGACAAGTAAAGGGTATACGCTTGTGTCAGGGCATCCACGCGGATCGAGCTTGATGTTTCGTACAGGCCGCCGATATTCCGGTACAGCACCATGACGATGGAGGCATGGATTTTCGATGCTTGCGACGTAATGATGGTTTTGCTTGTGCGCAGCGTGCGGGTCTTTCGCTCGATGCGATACCCGTCCTCGCGCAAGTCGAGCGTGATGCTGCGAACCCTTTTCATGGGGAGCCCAGTTTCAATCTCGACTATGTGAGTGACGTAGCCGAGAAGGAGCAATCGTCTTGCTTCCAAGACGGCGTTCAATTCCTTGTGCCGGCAAGACAACCTGGCCCGTTTGGGTGGCCTGTTGTTTAATTCATGGGCCATCATTTTTCACCCCTCCAGGAGTCGAGGCTCTGAATGACTCGTTTGAGGTGGCAGTTGGAGAGGATGGTATTGTCGAGCATGTGAGGAATCAGGTCTTGATTAAATCGTAGCGAAAAGCACGTTTGCACTGTCGTTGCCAGATGACGGACCTGAAGATCTGTTGCCTGGGCGATTGAACGGGCCATCTGCAGGCTGATGCCAAAAACCTGTGTTGCCGCATACAGTTCTTCCCCGGCCACTCGATTCATTAGCAACCAGTATGCAGCGTCAAATTCATGGTGCTCGGTTCGATGGACAAAAGTTTCGACTGAATAAGGTTTAGCCAACTCATTGAAAATTTCCGACTCAGGCACTGCCAAGCTAAAGCTCAACAGTGTTCCCGAGGCAAGTTGAATAATTTTTGTGGATTCCTGGTTGGCGAGAAACTCGACCGTCTCATCAGAAAGATTGAAATTGGCCTGGGCTGCCGGGTTAGCGTTTGCGCATAGTACGTGCACGAAGGTCCACAAACTTTGGTCAAACTCAAGGATGTTTTGGCGTGGGGAACTACTAAGAGCCTTCAGCGTCGCTTGATCCCAGTTTTCGATAAATGTCGGGACTTCAACCATCATTGCCCCCTGCCAAGCTGCAGAAGGTTTTTGTAAATGGCCAGGATGCGCTGTCCGTAATTTCTGGCACGCGCTTCGTCTTCCCAACTATGGTATCGGCCAATTCCCAATTCAAAGTCGCCCGGAGCGGAGCGGATCGCCTCGGCAAGGATCTGTGAACCGAGCGTCACATTAGTGAGCGGATCGAGTAGC
>CALMPB010000062.1 GCA_937871985.1 uncultured Burkholderiaceae bacterium | reverse complement strand
AATGGGCGCTAGAGGTGCCGCAGCCAAGTCTGGCCGCCGAGCGTAAAAACGCCTAACGCGGATTTAGCGCATTCCAAAAAATCAGTATTGAAATCGGGGCCCAGGTCGTTATTACAAAGTGCCTGGTGTATGTGCCCAAAATGGGCTTTTCGACAGGAGTAGGCCGGCATGGTTTGTCCATACCATACACCCTACGGTTCAAAATTCGTTAAAAGGCACAAGCATGAAGGGAAAGATAGCCTTCGGGAATAATCATCAACTTACGCCAAAATGGTCTGTTGTGGGTCGCTAAATAATGGGTATTTGGAATAAGCTGCTTAACGCAAACATCAACGCGGGCAAGGTCATCGCGCTTGAGCGAGTCTTGAACTGGGGCGAGGGCGGCGTGCATAAGCGTATCGACGAAAACCGTGAGCTATTGGAAACGCTGCAGTTGGGTTGTCCGCAGCTGCTTGCCAACAAGCCTTGGATTATTCGGTGGCTAAAAAGCCAGGATGCGTTTTTGAATGCGCTGGCCGACATCTCCGATGTCCCGAACCCACAAACCAGCATGAACTACGGTCGACCGGAGGATCTTCATTTCCCCCGTCCCTGGCCAGCAGCTGTACCAATTAAACGTGTGAAGCCCGAGCCGCACTATTTGGTTTTTCGAGATGACAGGCCAGGTACGCAGCCCGTGAGTCATGCCGAGCTGGAAGATTTCTTGCAGGCGTGTAGCATCCAGAAGGAATCCCAGCAGTGGGAAGCCATACTCGTTGGCGTACCCTTTGAGGTCGATGGTGCCACGATGCGGTTTGAGCCCGTAACTGCGCCTTAACCAAGCCCCGGACATCCCTTTTCTGAAAGATTTATCTATGTACTTCACTGCAACTTATGTGCTGCTGTTCGGCTCACTGCTTACCTTTATCAGCGCCTGGGCCCAGGAACTCTTCTCCCATATTGGTAAAGAGAACACCAGCCGTAATGAATCCAGAGGGATCTCTGGCTGGGGGCTCCTGCTGCTGCTTGCTTTCGCCGCCACTTGGCCGACAGCTTCATCCATGCTGGACGCAAACCGATTCAATCAAGGGGACGCCATAACGTTTAGCGGAGGGATGATGAACGTCATCATTTCACTTCTGGCAAGCCTCGTATTGGTGCTCATCTACGTCTATAAGACCTATCGCTATGTCATGAAGCGAGACGCTGGACCACGCATCTATTGGTTTCCATTAGCCGCGGTCATGACGACAATAATTTTCATTGCTGCAGCCTCTCAACTGGCTTTCTCTGCCCGCCAAGATGCGGGGATGGTTAGTTTCGATTACTTCCGTGATGATGTGCAAGATATGCATTGCGACGCCAACCTTTTGCCGGCCGCCTGGGATGGAAACCCAGATCATCCAGTGCGGTATCGCTGCCCGAGCGGCCCGCTCTTAAACTCACTGACACGTGTGCCGTTCGCACCCTGGCCAAACTACAACGCCGGTGAAAGCTTGGATTTGGCCAAGGCCATGTACGCGTTACGGAAAAAGGCGGAGGCGAATATGGCCTCTCACGGCATTGCTCAACAAGATTGACCGAATAACAAGGAATCGAAAAATGGGCTATCCGAAATCGAGCATGCTTAACCATAGGAGATGCAACTTGAACAAAACCCTTTGTGCAATCAGCGTGGTGACGTTGATGACAAGCACCAATCTGTGTGCAGCAGCGCAAGCAGGTAGCGCCGAG
>CALMPB010000061.1 GCA_937871985.1 uncultured Burkholderiaceae bacterium | reverse complement strand
GCAGCCATCGGAGGATTCCCGGCCCGGTTAGATACCCAATAAAATACGCATAATGTATATTATGTTAAATAATAGAAATGAGCGAAAAGGCGGATTGAACAAACGCCGTTTACTAAACTAAAACCGTACCTCTACGGGTGCTATCCGATAACCCCCTCTTCTGCTGTTGATTCCCATTGGGTTTGGAACTGCACGGCTCATTCCGAGCTAGTCTGGCTATATCTGGCCACTTTCAGAACCTCCATCGCACATCGATCTTGCCGGCATGTTCTTGGTTTCCCCCGCCTAGTTGGCCGGCATAGGCCACGCCTATCCTGGCTTTAGTTGACAGAGCGATGTCGGCGCCCAGTTCCAATATTGCGTTATCGCGGGCGATTGGGGTTCCAGCCACCGTAAAAGGTTGTCCACCCTCAAACGCTAAAGTGCGCCGTGGATCGACGCCGCCAAACGCATGGCGCCAGCCCACGGCGCCATGCATACGTATTCGCGTTTTGCCCAGATCCAGGCTCGTGCTGACACGCAGACCCAGCGTGCCAGTGGCCATGTCATCGCTTTGAGATTGGCCCGACAGCGCTGTGGGCCCGCCCGATTCGCTAAAGCTGGGTGTATTCAACTTCGCCCAGGCCAGTCCAGCAAAGGGTTCGATGGTGCTGCGGCCCATCGGCAAGGCATAGCCGAGTTCCCCGAACAGCTGGTAGGTATGGGCATCGTAACCAGCTTTAAGGGTGTGGTTCCAGTTGGAAACTATGGCTTGGCGCGTGGTATTGATATCATGCCAGCTGTAGGCGCCGCCCACCAGCATATTCAGCTGTCCGGGGCCTGCCTCAAAGGCCTTGCCGCTGTATACGGTGGCGCTGTAGGTATCGACATCGGCTTTGCTGTCGCGGTCATCGACCCGCACACGGCTGTCGGTGTAGCCCAGAGCCGCTCCCAGGCGCCAGCCACCGCCTATCGCGTGGTCGCCGCCCACAAAGAGCCCACTCGTTGACTGCTTGAGCGCGGCGGCGTTACCGTCGCCGTCCATACGCTGCCAAGTGCCCACCACCTGCGCCCACAAGGGCAAGGCTACTGACCGGGGCGGAGCCTGGGCAGGCAGTTGGCCACCCGCCTGCGCCAGCAGGGTGCCAGGCATCTGGCCTGCGGCCAAGTTGGTACGCAGATGCGACAACGGCACGGCACGCACGGTGCTGCTGCCCATGTGCAGGGCCGACGCCACGCTGGCATGCACCTCACCCGACAAGGCATCGAAGGCGGAAGCGGGTGTATCTTTGGGCAGCGTCACGATACGTTGCAGCAATGCATTGCCAGGAGGCAAGCTCTCCAAGCCCTGTGCGGTGGCAATCTGGTTGGGTGTGTGGGCCAGCGATTCGAAGCTCAGGGCATTGCGTTGCAGCGTCAGGTTCACAGCAAAATTGTCGTAGTCGTACGTCAGCGCCGGCGTCAGGAAGGCGAAGTTCGACGACACCGCATCGAAAGCGCCTTGCAGCCCGGTTCCTGCCGACAAGATGCGGTAACGGGCATCTTGCCGATAGACGCCATCGACACCGATGAGCACGACCGAGCCGCTTTGCAGCGTGGCTTTGCCTGTTGCATCAATACGGTCGGATTCGTTGCTTTGGAGATCGACCTCAACGGCATAGCGCGAGCCAGACGCAAAGACAAGGTCGCCGTCGACGGTCAGCGTGCCGATGGAATTACCCGGGGCCAACGTGCCGCCTGAGGCGATCGCAATCTGCGAGCCCGGCCCCGACCCAGCGGTACCGGAGCCACCCAGCGTAGCGCCGTCAAGCACGTTAAGCGAACCGCCCAACACACCGCTGCCCTCACCATTGCCCACCAGCAAGGTGCCTTTGGCCAGCGTTGTCGTGCCGGCAAAGGCAGTGCTATCGCCAGTCAGCAACAAGGCGCCGCTGCCAGCCAGCGTCAGTTGGCCATTGCCTGAAAGCTGGCCGCCATAGGCAGCGCTGCTGGTGTCGGTGAAGGTCAGCGCGGTAGCCGTGCCATCGAGCAGCACATCGCCACTAAAGCGCGCGGCTGCTGTCGAGAGCCCGCCCTGAGCCACAGTCCAGTCCAGCGTCGACCTGCCGTCAAGCGCAAGAACACCTGCGCCGTTCTTGATCATGGCGCCGTCTGTACCGCCCCAGCCAGTAATGTCACCGGCAAAGCGACCGTCTGTTTCTTGATTGAACGTCACGGTGCCGGCATTGGCGATGTTGCCGGAGATGGAATCAACGTTTCCAAGAACTGATCCGCCTTCGACCCGCGTGTTGCCATAGGCGTTGGCGCCGGCCAGCCATAAGGCGCCCGCGCCGCGTTTGACGAGATCACCCTGTCCGGCGATGTTCTGGTCAAGATGGAAACTATTGGCTGCATCGGCAATGTCGAAGCCGCCTCCATGCGGGCCCCAGACGATATCGCGCCCGGTGCCGTTGAAATTCGTACCGGTGATGTGGAGCACACCGCCATTGAAAGCCAATACGCCATCCTCATGACCAAGATTGGCGTTGCTCGAGACCGATAGCACGCCGCCGCCGATCGTGGTGCCGCCCTCATACGTGTTGGCCCCCGAAAGTACCAGTGTGCCAGCTTGGGTCTTGGTGATACCGCCGGTACCCGTAATATGGCTGGAGATTTCGGCGCTGTCGGCCAAGACACGAATCTCGGATCCGCCCGGATCCGTTTCCAGTGTGCCGGACCCTTGCAGGCGATAGCCTTCATCGACGAACTGCAGGCCCTTGAAGCGCTGCGTGCCCTCGACCGTGACTGTTCCGCCGTCGAAGTTGCCGGGCTGACTCTTGAAAATCGCATGATTGCCGGCCCAGGCCACCGCCGCACTGCCATGCTGATTAAGCCATTGAGTGTCGGTGCCGTTCCAAACGCCATCGCCGCCCTGCCAGTGCTGCAACGTGTCATCGCCAGGTGATGCCGACACGAACAAGTCGACCTTATGATCGCCAGCCGATATCCCATACAAGCTTGCATCGCCATAAGGTATCGTGCCCACTGCCAACCCGCCACCCGAAAGCGCCCCGCCATAAGTCATCAGGCGGTAGTAGCCTAGCGCCACTGCACCATCGGGAGCATCCGTGCTTTGTGCCAAGTTCAGCGTTCCGGCAAGTTGAAGGTTGCCGCTGACGTCAATCCGATCGCTGCGCCCTACCGTCGGATCGGCCGCCGTGCCAGGTGTGCCCAGCTCAAAATCGAGAATCGATCCCGAGGAGAGCGCCAGATCGCCTGCCACGGTCAGCGTACCCACGGAATTGCCCGGCGCAAGGATGCCGCCCGCCTCCACAGTGGTAGTGCCCACTGTACCCGAGCCGCCCAACGTCGCGCCGTCGTTGACAGTGATGACACTGGCGAGCCTTCCATTCACCCGCAGGGCACCACCTTGCACTGTGGTGGTGCCGCCGATGGCAGCGTCGCCGCTCAGAGTCAGGAGACCGGTCCCGGTTTTGGAGAAGGTATTGACGCTGTCGCTGTCAAAGACGTAAAAATTTCCTGTCAAGATCAGATTGTGGTCACCGTCGACGGTCAGATGGTTGGCGCCAGGTGAAACGAAGTCTATGCGGTTAGTCAGTACCACGTCGGTATTGGCGCGAAGGGTGCCGCCGAAACCGGCGATTTCCAACCGCCCCATCCCCAATGCCTGCTCATGGCCCACCTCCAGGACGGCGCCGTTCTGGAGATTGGTATATCCATGGCTGTTGGCGCTATTGAGCGCCAGCGTGCCGCCCGTAACGTATAGCCCATTGCTCACACCGCTGATCTGACCGTTGATCGTCAGGACACCGCTACCCGACTTGGTCAGCCTTCCTGTCGTCGAAGCGATGTCACCATCATAGACGGTGTCGCCGCTTTGAGCGATTTGGACATAGACATCGCCCATGTCCAGCGTGCCTCCGGCGCCAGAAAGCGAGGACATCGAAAGGCCCCAGCCATTGAGATCAAGGGTACCGCCATTAATCACGTAGGCACCCTCCGGAACAAAGGCGGTAGGGCCTCCCGCGCGCAGTGTGCCCTCCTCGACCGTGGTCGCGCCGATATAGCTATTTGCGCCGGATAATGTCAGCGTGCCTCCGCCAAGTTTAGTGATGCCTCCAGCGCCTTGCAGGCTTGTGCCGATGCCTATGTCATGGCCATTGCTGTCGATGAAGGCGCCTCCTTCGTCAAAGAGCACATCGCCGGCATCGAAATTGCTCAGGAAATCGGCTTTGTCGCCGGTGGCGCGCAGAATGCCGCCATCGAAGTTGATGCTGCCGCTACCCGCGCCTACTCCAATAACGCCGGTTTCCAGCACGCCCCGCGCACCTTGTGTCCCGACTACATTCAGCACAGCTGAACCTTCAGCACCCAATTGCACAGAGGAAGTCGCAACCTTGCCGCCATCAATAACAGTCAGTACGCCGACGCTCTGCAGTCCCACATCCAGGCTTGAAGTGTTCGTCCAGGCCGAACCAACACCTGTGATCGTAGCCGTCCCACTGCTGCCGTGGGTATAGCCGAGATAGCCGATGGCGCTATTTACCTGCCCGCCCTCTTCGATGCGAAGTACTCCCTCGCCGAAGACCCCCACCACCAAGCTTACAGAATTGGTCCATGTAGAACCATTCCCCAGCACCGTCACCGTTCCGCTGGAGCCCCCCTCAACGCCGATATGACCAAAGTCATTATTGACCTGGCCGCCATTAAGGATAGTCAACGCACCGGTGGAGAGATTCCCAACACGCAGGGTGCTGATTTCCCAGGGATTCGGCTGGGTGCCCGAGTCATCGCCTTCAGGATCCAGGCCGTCGATGACCTCATGCCCGCCGTTGTCAATAGTGACCACCTGAGCCTGTGCGGGAACCCAGACGGCCAGCATCAGTACAGATGCGCCGGCACATACTGTCGTTTTGCACTTGCCGCATCCTTTGGCATGCTCGGACACGACCTGGAACACGCCCCGTGCGCAATTGAAGATAACGCGATACATCCGGTTCATAAGCGTCTCTAGTGGTTCTAGTTATAGTCGCCACTATAAAAGCTGCTGAATGTATAAGGTCATCACTCCGTTTCACCAAAATCGTCTTTGCGTCTCATGGCTTCCGGCAAGGAAAGTGCGGCGGACAACGTGGCCGGCTATCTTTTTGATGCTGCCCTTACGTCGCTGGGGCTTACGCCAAAACGCCGGCGAAACAGGCGGCTGACATTGGGCCAGTCGTAAAGGCCGCAACGCAGGGCCAGCATTTGAATCGGCTGCCTTTTATTTTCTTTTTGCAGCAGGTGCAAGAACTGCTGCAGGCGCAGCTCCCGGATATAGCCTTGCACAGACAGCTCTTTATCGTCAAAAAGCCGGTACAGCGTGGCGCGCGAACAGCCGATCGCAGCGGCCACAGCGTCTGGATCAAGTTCCGGAACGGCCAGATGACGTTTTATGTAGCGTTGCGCGGCAGCGAACAAGCCCGCGCTCGATCGCTCTGTGCCTTGCAAGGTGGCGGAAAAGGCGGCCTCGATCGTCGCAAGGGCGAACGACTCGGACGCATCCAGCAAGCCCTGTTGCTCAATGGAGTTCAGCCCCATTGCCATCCGGGGAAACTGCTGCAGGTGATCGCGCAATAGCCCGGCCAACCGGGAACTGGCCAGCGCGGCATTGATCATGTCCGGCATGGGTACGGCGCCCGGAAAGAGTGATTTGAGCAAAGGACGGGAAAGATCAAGCTGGACAAGGGTATGCCGGGAAGAAAAGCGTATCGAGGTGGGGTGCGATCCATCGAGCAAGAAGAAACCACCTCTGCCTATGCTCGTGGGTTCGCCACGCTCGTAGGTGCACTGCACCTGTCCTTCCAGCATGAGCATCAGCGCCAGCTCGTCAAATTCCGCGTTGCGGATCGTGTGTTTGGTCAGGTGGGCACTGATGGCGTCCGATTCGGCATAGTGCATTTCGCCTGTCGTCGTGGCCAATGAAATGGCCTTCGCGCGAAAATCCTTACGCTGGCGCTCGTCGGGCGCGTCGACGCTGAAGGTGCGCACGACGTCGCTGACCCAGAAATCAAACCGTGAGGCAGGCGCGACGTCTTCGGTCGAGACTTCCTGAAACAGGCGTTGTTCGGGCCTTCCCTGCGAAAATGCATGATGCGGCACGATGCTCCTCCTTGGCCTTTGTTGACTTGGTTATAGGTATGAAGCGCCCTCGGTTTTTTTGACCTTAGCACAAGAGCGTCCATTTCAACACGCTGGAATAAGTGTTCAATCGGTCTGTCGGTACCGTCGCCGCTCGCGAATCAGCTAAAAATCACAAGAAAACAGTTTTGGTTTTACGGACGCGAGCGCTCTTCCCTATCGCAATGCGGCGAAATATTGCGCTGGCGGTTGCCCCAGCGCTTTTTTGAACATGGTGATGAATGCGGTCACCGAGTCATAGCCGAGATCGCCGGCGGTCTGCTGTACGGTGGCTCCTCCGGCAAGTTGCCGCAAGGCGACGATCAGATGCCATTGCTGGCGCCATCGGCCGAAAGTCAGCCCGGTTTCCCGCTGTACCAGCCGCGCCAGCGACCGTTCGCTCATGGCCAGCCCACGCGCCCAGTGGGCTAAGGTACGACGGTCAGCGGGATTCTCCGTCAAGGCGTCCGCGATGCGGCGGATTTTCGGATGCCCGGAAATGGGTAGATGCAGCTGTTCGATGGGCGTATCGGCCAATTGCTCGAGCAATACCGCGGCGACGCGCGCGGTCGCGCCCTCGTGCGGATAGGCAGGCGCCTGTCCGGCCAAGTGCAGGATCAGCTCGCGCACCATCGGGCTGACCGCCAGCGTGCAGCACTCGCCGGGCATTGGTGCGGCGCCCGGTTCGATGAACAGAAAGCAGATTCGGGCATTGTCGGTGGCGCGGTTGCTATGCGGCATACCGCCCGGAATCCATATCGCATGGTTGGGCGGCGCCATCCACATCGCCTTGGGGACCTCGCACACCACGCCGCCATGCAGCGCCATCACCAGTTGCCCCTTGCGGTGCCGGTGCACGGGCTGCTCCATGTCGTTCTGTTCGACTTCCAGCAGCAGCGCCGCGGCGGGACGGTCATCCATATCCGGGTCGAAACGGCACAGCGATTGATCGAGTGGAATGCTGATTGTCATAATTTAAAGATTGTTTGACTTTCTTTCTTTATTAAATCAGAAAAATGATCGGTATATTAGGGGTATTCCCTAGATTAAGAGAAGATTGATCATGAGTACTGCATCGCAACGATCGGCGGCGCGCCAAACGGCGCTGCTGGCCGGCATTCTGTTGATCGCGGCGAACCTGCGCGCCCCTTTCACCGGCTTGCCCCCTTTGCTTGGCTCGATCCGGGCGGATCTCGGCCTGGGCACCACGGCGGCCGGTGCACTGACCACCCTGCCGCTATTGGCGTTCGCGCTGGTTTCGCCTTTTGGCGCACTGCTTGCGCGTAAATACGGGCTGGAGCGCGCGCTTTTCGGCGCGCTCGTGCTCATTGCGCTGGGAATTGCGCTGCGTTCGGCCGGGGCGCCCTGGAACCTTTATGCCGGCACGGCCATCATCGGCATGGGCATTGCCATCGGCAACGTCCTCTTGCCCAGCCTGGTCAAGAGGAATTTTCCGCGTGCCGTCGCCTCGCTGACCGGCGCCTATGCGCTGGCGATGGGCGTAGCCGCGGCGCTGGGTTCCGCGGCGGTCGTTCCCCTGGCCCGTGCCTGGGGATGGCATGGCGCGCTGGCTGCATTCTTTGTCCTGCCCCTGGCCGCGCTGGCTGTCTGGTCGACGCAATTAAACGCGCATGTCTCCCCTGCTTCCAACAGGACGGCATCTGCGCATGCCGGCAAAGTCTGGCGCTCGGCACTCGCCTGGCAAGTCACGCTGTTTCTCGGCCTGAATTCGACGATCTACTATGTGGCCATCGGCTGGTTGCCAACCATCCTGATCGACTCCGGCCTGTCGCCGGAATACGCAGGCTCTCTGCACGGTATTCTGCAACTGGCAACCGCCGTGCCTGGGTTGGTGCTTGGCCCGATTCTACTTCGCCTGCGCGACCAGCGTTTGCCGGCAGCCGTGGTGGCCGGTTTCTCGGTCATCGCCCTGGCCGGTCTGCTGGCGCTGCCGCGGTTTGCGCTGGCCTGGTCGATTCTGTTCGGCCTGGGCACCGGCGCGGGCATTATCCTGGGATTGAGCTTCATCGGCTTGCGTACTCGCAACGCGCACCAGGCTGCTTCGCTGTCGGGCATGTCGCAATGCATCGGCTACCTGCTGGCGGCCGCGGGGCCGATGGCAATGGGCAGGCTGCACGACACGCTGGGGGGCTGGGGCGTGCCTTTGGGCATATGCACAGTCCTGGCGATTGTTGCCATGTTCATGGGCTGGCTGGCCGGACGCGCCCGCCATATCGAAGCGTAGACGCATCCATCGGAGCGGACGGCCGAGGGGAAACGGACGAACAGGCGGATTTGCAGATTATTGCGCCGCCCGTTCCGGCTATTGCCGGCGGCGGCGCCCGCCCGAAAAACATCGGTAGCCCAGGAGCAGCAAGCCGCCCGCCAGGCCGAACAAGCCCATGGCGCCGCCACCCGAGCCGCCTTCGTGCGAGGGCGGTTTTACGAACAAAGCGGCATACCAGGCAATGCCCTGGTTCTCGGCGTTGCCCAGCTTGACGCCGGCCTCGCTGTCGATCGAGAACACATGGCGCCCGGTGCCGCGGTCGTAAAAGCGGTATACGGGCGACAGCCCCGGCCACGATCGCTGGAAGGCTCCGAATGCGCGCCCTTCCCGGGTCCAGTTGGCATCGCCGTCAAGCTGCGCCTGCTCGGAGGCATCCAATGTGTAGATGCGGTCGCCGCTTTTGGAGACATAGCTCATTACCGCGGTGACTCCGGTTCTATCGGTTTCGTTGGCGAACTCCACGTGCTTGAGCGTATAGCCCTGGTTGTTTACGAGGTCGTTGGCCCGTTGGGAGTCGCTGGTCAGCACGTCCGGCTGATTGTTTGCGGCCAGGCGGAACACCACCGGCAGGTCGGTGTCGATGTCGTAGCTGGCCAGCGACTGGCTGGCATAGCTGACGGTGCGCGGCTGATCCAGGCTTTTGTCGATGGGATACACCTGGGGATTGGCGGGTTTGGTGTAGGTGGTGCCTGCTTGCGGGCTGCGGCCTGGGCCGCCGGGATTGTAGATGTCGCTATAGCCTGGCACCTTGGCGGTGGGGATTTCCACCGATTGCAGCAGGCGCATGGCAGCGGCGTCGCCTTTCATGATTACGTCGAAATAATTGTCGTGGTCTTCGGTGTAGTAGGCGCGTTGCGGCACGCCGTCGGGCGGCTGGCCGACTTCCGCCAGGCCCACGATTTCGATTTTTCCCGCTCCCAGGTCATAGACCTTCCCGGCCTTGTCGAGGACGACGGGGTTGCCGTTCGCATCCAACGCGTGCAGCCTGAAAAAGGTTTCGAAATCGGTGGGCATGAAGCCGCTGACGCCGTCCGGGGAGAATCCGCCGGAAGTGAACAGGCGCAGCCGGTATTGGGCGTTTTCGCCGTAAAGCGAGTAGCCGTCGTTTGGAAACGAGCCATTGAGCGCGGGCGGCGGAAAGTCGCCGGCCGGCGAAAAGCGGCTGAGCTTGGCGCCGACCAGCGCCGGCCCGGCCACGTAGGGATTGCTGCTTGGCGCCGACAACCCGACGATGGATACGGGGCCGTTCGGGCCAACCGCCATGAGTGGGGAGGAACCCGCCACGAACGAAACGGTTACCGGGTAAATCGCGCCCGCGGTGTCAGGGGAAAGCCGGTTGGCGAATTCGCCGAATACCACGATGACATGGCGCTCGTTATGGTCGTAATTGGGGTTGAGCGCCGCCGCCACGGGATGGACGATTTCACCGGTATTGAGCGTAATGGCAATGTTTTCGGGCGATACCGAACTGGGCAGCAACGGCCAGCTGACTTCGATGGGCATGGCATCGGCCAATACCGGCGCAGCGCCGAAACCCGCCACCACCGAGCCGATGACGCTTGCGCCGCTGGTCAGGTTGCGCAGCGGAGGAACCGGATCGAGCGCCGCCCAGTCGAGATTGACACCGGCCCCGGCGTTCACCGCGAGAGGCAAATCGCTGGCGTTCAACAAGCCGGGAATGCCGATGATGCCTTCGAAACCCAGGTTGGCGGCCAGTATCTCCGGCTTGTCCGTCCAAAGGTCGGAGTTGATCAGGACGTCGCGGTGCAATTGAATATAGGCCGCCGCTTGCTTGGGATCGGGCGCATCGGCGGCATGCGCGAAAGAGGCTAGGAGGGTCGAGAGAGCGGCAGCAAGTGCCGTGCGCGCGGCTGGAGTCATCGGTACGTATCCTGTCGTTGTCGGGGCGTCGAGCCAATGATGGGCAATGATGCGCAAACTGTAACATTGTTGGTCAATCTTGTCGAAATATTTCCTTGATCGGAATAAGGCGACGCCAGCCGGCTTGCGCGGCCAGCATGCCCAGCCCCAGACAAAATCCATAGACATGCGCGATGCCGACGATGCGCCCTCCTATCAGGCGCTCTTCCGTCGCCGCCGGCGCCACCAGCCATTGCCAGAGCATCCAGGCGGCGATGGCCGCCAACGCGAGTCCTGCGGGACGGTCGCCGCGCCAGGCCTGGGGAAGCAGACCCATGGCAAACAGGCCGTACAGCACGCCCGACAGGCCGGCGTAGTTCGGCACGTTCGGAGAAAACCACCATAGAAGCAGGCTGATGCTCAGGGCCAGGCCGGCAAGCCTGGGCCAGACATGGCGGTTGAAAAGCTGTGGAGCCAGGGCGCAGCAAAGCAAAACGCCCAGAACGTTCAAGCCGGCGTGGACCCAGCCCAGATGCGTGAAGTGCGCGCCCAGCAGGCGCCACCATTCACCGGCCGCCAGCCCGTCGCGGCTGAAGCGCAGGAACTGGTGCGCGGGGTCGCCCGCCGCCTGCACAAGCAACAAAATCGCGGCTAGCGCCAGGGCGTGCGGCCAGGGTTCGGGGCCGGTTGTTTTTGCTCGAGGAATCACGCGTGATGGCTGGAACGGTGTCGATACTCTATGGCATCATAAGTACTTTGGCCCGAATGCCGCAAGCGTTGTCGGGCCTGGTGCGCCGTGTGGCGGGGTCGCGCATCGAATCAGCCACACAACGCACTGAGGACGGCATCCGTCATGGACGCTGGTCATTCCTTTCATTTTTCAAGAGACTCGAAATGCTGAAGATCTGGGGCCGTACCAATTCCGTGAATGTTCAGAAAGTGCTGTGGTGTTGCGACGAGCTGGCGCTGCCTTACGAGCGCATCGATGCGGGCATGCAGTTTGGCCGGAACAAAGAGCCTGCCTACCTGAGCATGAATCCGAACGGCCAGATTCCCACGATCGAGGACGGCGATTTCGTTTTGTGGGAATCCAATTCCATCTTGCGCTATCTGGCCATGGAGTATGGCGCTTCCGGCAGCCTTTATCCTCAGGATTCCAAGGCGCGCGCCCGCGTGGACCGATGGCTGGACTGGTCGCTGTCCACGCTGCAGCCGGCCGACAAGCCCGTGTTCTGGGGCATGGTGCGCACTCCGGCGGAGCAGCGCGACATGGCCGCCTTGCAGACCGCCGCCGATGCGGCCGGCAAGCTTTGGCTGATCGTCGATGCGCATTTAAAAGGGCGAAACTTTATCGAGGGTGATGCCTTTTCGCTTGCCGATATCGTGCTGGGCGCATTTTGCCGCCGCTTCATCGGCATGGACGGCCTCCACAAGCCCGCTACCCCGCAGTTGCAGCGCTGGTATGAATCCCTGCAAGAGCGCCCCGCTTTCCAGCGCCATATCGCGCCTGCGTTAAGCTGAGCCCGCCGCCAGTCTCAACAGCACCAAGATGCCCGCGCCTGCCAGGTAGGGGCCGAAGAACACCGGCTCGCCCTTCTGCATGCGCCCAGCCAGGCGCAGCCCCAGCGCCACGGCCAGGGCAGCGCAGGAAGAAATCAGCAAGATCCAGGGCAGGCACATCCAGCCCGACCAGGCGCCAAGGGCGGCCAGCAATTTGAAGTCGCCGTGCCCCATGCCCATTCGGCCGGCGAATAGCAAAAACAGCCGGCAAACACACCAAAGCGCCAGATAACCCGCCACCGCGCCCAGCACGGCGTCGGGCAAAGGCGTAAAGGCGCCTCGTAGATTCACCAGCAAGCCCAGCCATAGCAATGGCAGGCTCAGGCTGTCGGGCAGCAGCCCGGTTTCGGCATCTATCCATGCCAGCGCCAGCAGCACCATGGTGTATACGATAGCTGCCGCTGCGGCGAGTGTCGGCCCCAAAAGCCAGGCCCACGATATGGCCAGGACAGGCCCCGCTACCCAGAAACCCGTGCGGCAGCGCCGATGAGCCAGGGTTGGTTCAGCGGCGATGTCCGCGTCGAGCGCACGCGGCAGCCGGTAGGCGGAGCGGCTCAGGACGGCCGCCAGAACCAGCGCGAGTGCCGCGGCCGCCAGCATAGCGCCTGTTCGTCCAATGCCCCAGGGTATCCACAAGTCGGGCATCAGCGGCGGGCTGCGGGCGCGGAAACGGGAACAAAGCCTTGCACCACGTTCGCCGGGTTGGCGGGCATGGCGACTTGCTCGGTGACGCCATCCTGGTCGATGGAGACCGCGCCGGCCGTGACGCCGGCCAGGGTAACGCCCGGCGCCAGCGCCTGCCCCACGCGGTAGGCTTGCGCCGTCCCGCCATTGACGGAAAGCAGGGCCGCCCCGCCCTTGTCGCTGGTAATCAGGCCCATGACGGCCACCCGCACGCGCAACGCCCCGCCGCCGAACCAGCGGGCCACGGCAGCGGTGTTTTGTTCCGTGGAGGCGGGGTCGAGCATGGGCGGCAGCGCGCGTGGAGACGGCGCCAGCAGCAAAGCCCCCCATACGCCTACCCCCAGGGCAAGCGCCACGATGGCCAGGCCGCGGGCGAATGTGGGCGCATCGGCGCGAAACAGCACGGGTAAGCGATACATCGGCACGAATCCTTGTTGGCGGCAAAAACGCCTGGCCGCATCGATAAAACGTGGAAAGCCAGTATGATGCCCGTTAATCGGCGGGCCGGCAATTGCCGGCATGCCGGCGCCGGGAGTGATGAAAAGACCGGAAATATACGGCTTTGTCGTCCCGGAAATCCCCGATTGACAACTCAATTCGAGGTCGAGAAGTCAGTATAATCCTGTCAAATGGGGCTCCAGCCATTGTCATTTTCGGGCGGGTAAGTTAATTTTAAAATGTGCCAAAAAATGACATCCATCAGCTTTTGTGTCGGAGAGTCTCAATACCTACGATGATTTCCACTCCAGCCCTCTGGCTGCGCCGCCGCGCCGCCCTTCGTGTCTTTTCCTTTCCCTTGCAGCCGTCCTTCCCCATGAAACGCCGTCTTTCCGCCCATCCCCGCTCCGCCAGCATACATCGCCAGCTTGGTTTTTCCCTGATCGAAATCATGGTGGTGGTCGTCATCATGGGGATCATGGCCGCGCTGATCGTGCCCAATCTCATGGATCGCCCCGATCAGGCGCGCGCCGTGGCGGCGCGCCAGGATATCGGCGCCCTCATGCAGGCGCTCAAGCTGTATCGGCTGGACAACGGCCGCTACCCCACTGCGGAAGAAGGCTTGCAGGTCCTTGCCAATGATCCCGCCAACGGTCAGCGTTCAGGACGGCGTTCGTATATGGATCGTCTTCCGAACGACCCCTGGGGCACGCCGTACCAATACCTGAACCCGGGCGTGCACGGCGAAATCGACGTGTTCTCGT
The DNA here is from genome assembly GCA_937871985.1 of uncultured Burkholderiaceae bacterium. The sequence continues at coordinate 51,961 of CALMPB010000061.1, read as the reverse complement.
TGGGCGCCGACGGGCATCCGGGAGGCGAAGGCAACGATGCCGATATTGGTTCCTGGTCCAAATAATCGTGCAATGCGAATAGGCCTTCGGCAAGAGCCGCGCGGGTTTGCTGCGCGGGCTGTCCGGCAAGGGGGATTCTCGTTGCTGGAAGTGCTGATCGTTCTGGTGGTCATCGGCATTGCCACGGCCACCGTCAGCGTCAGCGCGTTTTCCGGAGGAGATGCCCGCGCATTGCGCCAGGACGCCCAGCGCCTGGCGCAATTGTTTGCCGTGGCCCAGGCCGAAGCCCGAAAGGATTCGAGCTTGGTCGTCTGGGAATACGACAGCCGGGGTTATGGGTTTGCGCGGGCCTCGCGCGACATCTTCCTGCCCACCGGCATGGCGCGCCGTTCCGGGCCGGCGCTTGCCCAACGCTTTGCCGACGGCAGCGCGCTGCGCCCAAGATCCTGGACATCGGACAACGCGATTTCCGTGCGGGTGGACCCCGCCGGAGAAACCGTGTTCAACGCCGAGTGGATATCGGGCCCCCAGGTTGTCGAGCTCGACGACGGCCTGAACACCGTTCGTATCGTACGATCCGGCAATGGCCGATACGAGGTGCTTCCATGAACCCGCCCCAGGCGCAGGCGGGCTTCACCTTGCTGGAGGTTCTTATTGCCCTGGCCATTGTCAGCATCGCTCTGGCGGCCTCGATACGGGCTTTGGGCGTAAGCGCCGGCGGCGCCCATGCCATGCAGCAACGCAGCCTGGCGCTGCAGGCGGCCGAGAACAACCTGGCCGAACTGCGTTTGCAGCGGGCCTTTCCGGCCGCCGGCCGCACGACCGTAGCCTGTCCGCAAGGGCCATTGGCCCTGCAATGCGAGCAGCAGGTGCAATCCACCGTCAATGGCAATTTCCGGCAAGTCACCGTGCGGGTGCGCCTGGCCCAGGGCCCGGTGCTGGCGGAACTGAGCGGCTTGCTGTCGTTGCTGCCATGAAGCTTGCGCGTGCGAACCAGCAAGGCTTTACCCTGATCGAGGTGCTAGTCGCCCTGGCGCTGATGGCGCTGCTCAGCATCATTTCCTGGCGGGCGCTCGATCTGGTCGAGCGTTCCAGCGAAAAGCTCGGAGCCAGCACCGACGACACCCTGGCCCTCGTGCGGGTGCTGGGCCAGATTCAAACCGATATCAGCCGATATGCCGGCACCGATGTCCTGGCTTCGCCCGCTGCGGAAGCCGCGTCGTCGGACTCCGGAACGGGCGCCGCCGGTCCGGCCGTTGAAGCGGGTTCGCTGCTGCCTCCCGGCATCGTCTGGGCCGAACCTGTGCTGAGCGTAGTGCGCTCGGCCGGCGACGGAGCCTGGCAGCGGGTCGTGTGGCGCAAAGACGGCGATACCCTGCGCCGCGCCGTCGCGCCGGCCTCTCAAGCACTCCCCCTGCCCGAGCCGGGGGCTGGAGAAGTCGTGCTGAGGCACATCAAGAGCTTCATGGTGCGGGCCTGGGTGCCGGGCCGCGGGTGGTCGGCCGTGAAGGCGACGGATCTGCAACTGACCGCCACGGGGCTGGAAATTCAGATCGAGCGCCAGCACAACGGCGCCGATGAAATCTACAGAAAAGTGGTGCCGCTGCCATGATTCGATTCCCGCATGCAGCCCGCCGCCGCTTCGCTCCACCGCCCGGCTCCGTGCCGAAACGGCAGAGCCATGGCCGCCAGCGCGGCATGGCCGTCATCGCCGCTTTGGTCGTGGTGGCGGCGGCGGCCGTCATCACCGCGGCAATCGTGGAGCGCCAGTCCCTGCTTGCCGACACCCTGGCCAGCGAGCGCGATCGCGTCCAGGCGAAGTGGCTGTTGCGCGGCGGGCTGGACTGGTCGCGCGTGATTTTGTTCAATGACGCGCGCCGCAATGCCGTAACCCGCAAGGACGCGATCTGGGACCAGCCTATTTCGGGACTTGAAATCACCGCGCCCGGCGATGCGCGCAAAGCGTACTTTTCGGGGCAGATCGAAGACGAGCAAGGCAAGTTCAACATCACCGGCCTGGCGGTCCGGGGCGTGGTGCAGCCGGCGCAACTGGCCGTTTTCAAAAAGCTGCTGGCCAGCCTGGGGGTTCCGGATTCGCTGGCCGGGCCCATTGCCCAGCGGGTCGCCGATTCCCAGCTTCGCTCCGATGCCGGGCAAGCGGCGCCCGGATTGAGAAGCGTGGGCGATCTTCTCGGCATCCCGGACATGTCGCCCGCGATTGCCGCGACGCTCTCCGTCTATCTGGCCGTTTTGCCGAAAGGCGCCACCGTCAATGCCAACACCGCCAGCGCTGAAGTGCTGAGCGCCAGCATTCCCGGCCTGGATCTTGCCCGCGCGCGCGATTTGACCGTGCAGCGGGACGGCGGGCGATGGTTCACCAGCAGCGCCGACTTCTTCAATCGCCTGAACGATTCCGACATCGTGCCCGGAAATCAAATAGGCGTCGCCAGCGAATGGTTCAAGGTCACCGGCCAGGTCGCCCTTGACGACGTCGTTGCGAGGATGCAGGCGTTGTTGTATCGTCACGGCGGCCAGCCGCCCGCCATCCGCTGGATCAAGGAATGACATGAAGAACACATTGCGCCTGGCCTTGCCTCCCCTTGATCGGGTCACGCCCGGATCCGTCGTGGCTTTCGCGCTGTTCGACGGCAAAGGCCAGCTGCTGCGCAGCGGCGAGCTGCCATTGCCGGAGCTTGCCCAGGCGGTTCCCGCCGACCAGGTTCACGTTATCCTGCATCCGGGCGATGCCATCGTCGCGACCATTCATCTTCCTCCACTGCCTGCGAAGCGGCTGGATGCCGCCGTAGAGGCCAGCATCGAGCCCATGGCGCTGAGCGATACGTCCAGCCTGTGCATCGCTCATGGGCCGCGCGATGTCGACGGCAATGTCTGCGTGGCCTGGGCGGATCGGCAGGCCTTGCTGCAAGCCTGGCGCTACCTTGGCGATGCCGGCCTGAAGGTCGCCGCCATCGTGCCTTTCGCGCTGGCGATCCACGAAAAAGACCCTCGTCCCGATTCGCCGCTGACGCTTCCCGTGGATGGCCGCTGGCGGGAGCCGTTGCCGCGCTGGTCGCTGGCGCGGCCCGAATGGCGCCCGGCTTCGCAGGTGCATCGCTGGCGCCGCGCGGCCTTGTGGGCCGGGGCCGCCGCCTTGCTATGGCTGGTCGGCCTGCAAATTTATGCTGCCCAGTTGCGCAGCGAAGCGCGCACACTCCAGGTTTCCACGGAACAGGCCGTGCGCAAGGCGTTTCCATCCATTCCGGTCATCATCGATCCGGTGATGCAGGCGCGCAAGCAGCGCGACATGCTGCGCCTGAAGGGCGGCGCGGCCGGCGAAGACGATTTCATGCCCCTGGCGATGGGCGCGGCCCGGGTGCTGGCGTTCGCCGACGGCCATGTCGCCTCGCTGCGTTACGAAAAAGGAGAACTGACGTTGACCCTGGCTGAAGGCTATACACCGCCCGCCGACGAGGCGGCTTTGCATCAGGAAGCGGCCGTGCAGTCGCTTGTGCTGGAAAAAGACGACAACGTTGCGCACACCTGGCATGTCCGGCGCGCCGCCGCTCGAACCAAGGAGCCTCGTCAATGATAGGACGCCGGCATCCGTCGCCCCCCCCCTCTTCCGTCTGGCGCCAGCAGATCGAGACGGCGCGGCAGCAAGCCCTTGCATGGTGGAACGAACGCACCCTCCAGGAGCGCAAGCTGCTGCAGGTGGGCTCCGCCGTCGTCGCGGCCGCGCTGATCTGGACATTGGGCGTGCAGCCCGCCATGAACACCATTGCACGATCGCGCGAGCAACTGCCTCGCCTGCATGCCGATGCCGCGCAGGTGGATGCCTTGATACTCGAGGCTCAAGCTCTGCAGCGCGGCCAAGCCGGAAAAATCGACGCCGCCGATCTTGCGGGGGCCTTGCGCGCCACGCTGCAGCGGGCGGGCCTGGAAGATGCCGCCACACTTAGCGAAGTCCGTGGCGGCGCTGACAACGCGCCGCGGCAGTGGGAAATCGTCTTGTCCAACGCCAGCGCGGCGCACGTCATGCAGTGGTTGGCCAGCCTGCCCTATCTGCTGCAATTGCAGACCCGAACCGTCGAGCTCGCGCGTGCCAATGTGAATGGCCGCGACAGACCCGGCCAGGTCACGGGACGGATCGTCGTTCAGCAGCCCGTGGAGCGCGCGCCATGAGCCGGCGCCTGGTATTCCGTCTTATCGGCCTGGCACTGCTCGCCGGTTTCGCCGCCCTGGCGGTATTGCCCGCGCGCTGGGCCATGGTGATGCTTCCGCAAAGCTGGCCGCTGGCCATCGTCGACGCCAGCGGAACGCTCTGGTCGGGCAGCGCCACCATCGCGGTCGGCACGCCGGCATACCGGCGCACCCTGCCCGAACCGTTGCGCTGGCAGGTCTCTTTCGCCAACGGCCTCAAACTGCGTGTCACCCATCCCTGGCTGGGCGGCCCGCTGATTCTTACACCCGGCTGGACAGGAATGGGCGTGTCCGGACAAACGCTCAAATTGCCCGCTTCGGCACTGGGCGCGCTGGATGCCCGAATCGCGGCCATCGGCCCGGGCGGAGAGCTGTCGCTCAAATGGCCGGCTAGTGTCGTTGGATCGAGCCGGCGGCCGGCGGGCTCCACGCTGCTTGAAGCCCAATGGCACAACGCCGTTTCGGCGTTGACGCCCGTTCGTCCCCTGGGCGATTACACCCTGGTTTTGAAGCAGGGCGAGCAGAAAAACCGCGTGGATCTCGTTCTCGACACCCGCCAGGGGCCGCTGATGCTGAACGGCACTGGAGCGCTGGACGGCAACGCCTCCCGGTTCGACGGTACGGCGCAGGTGGATCCCGCCGCCAGCAAAAGCACCCATGCCGCGTTGCATGATGTGCTGGCCGCCCTTGGGCCGGAACGGAACAATCAAACCATTCTGCATTTTCATTAATGCATCTCAAAACAACAGACCTATCGATACCGTCATGAAAAATCCCCATAATAAAGTGAGCAACAGCCATCGTTTCCATCCGGCCTTGTCCACCCTGGCGCTATCCCTGCTTTTGGCCGGCTGCGCCACGGCTCCCAAACAGAACACTGCCGATGCGGACGCTTCTCCGCTGGTCGTTCGCACCTCGGTCGGCCAGGAAGGCTGGCGCGAGGAAACTTCGAAAAACTACTCCCCTCCTCCGCCCAAGCCGGCGCCGCGCCGCCGGTCCACGGCGCGCGAGCAGGCCGAACAAGAGCCTTCGGCCTCTTCCGAAGCCGCCCGCAACCAGTCCGGCGCCACCACCATGCTCAACTTCGTGGGGGCCGACCTGCAGGGCGTGGTGCGTGCCATGGCGCGGTTCACGGGCCGGAACTTCGTGGTGGATCCGCGCGTCAAGGGCCAGTTGACGCTGGTTTCGGAGGCACCCGTCGACTCGGACACGGCGTATTCGATGCTGCTCAGCGCCCTGCGCATGCAGGGCTTCGCCGTGGTCGAGGTCGATGGAGTAAGCCGGGTGGTTCCGGAAGCGGACGCCAAGCTGCAGGGAACGGCCGTCAGCCAAAATGCGCAGACCACCGCGAAACACAGCGGCGAGCTCATGACGCGGGTCTTCCAGTTGCGTTATGAAAACGCCGCGAGCCTGGTGCCCATATTGCGGCCCATGATCGCTCCCAACAACACCATCAATGCCTACACCGGCAACAACACGCTGGTCGTTACCGACTATGCCGACAATCTGGATCGCATCGCCCAGGTCATCGCCGGCATCGACACGCCCAAAGCCATCAGCACCGACGTCGTCCCCATCCAGTACGGCGTCGCGCTCGACGTCGCGGCGCTGGCCGCGCAATTGCTGGACAATAGGACCGGCGGCGATACGTCGCAGCAAACCGTGGTGCTGGCCGATCCACGCACCAATTCCGTCCTGCTTCGCGCCACCAGCCCGGAAAAATTGAAGCTGGCCCGCAACCTCGTCGAAAGAATCGACAGCCCCGAGTCGCAGGAAGGCAATCTGCACGTGGTGTATTTGCGCAATGCACAGGCAACCAAGCTGGCTCAGGTCCTGCGCGGCGCGCTGGGTGGCCAGAACAGCCAGAGCGGCCAGATAGGCAACAACGGCGGCAGCGGCAACGGCAGCCTGAGCAACCCGCTCTCCGGAGGCCTGTCCAGCGGATCCTCGAACGCGTCGTCGTCCAGCGCCTTGCAAGGATTCAACACGGCATCAAGCACGAAGTCAGTCTCGGGCCAGAACAGCATGTCGGGCGCAAAGGGCGGGACGACCGGCTCTTTGGGCGGTTCTGACAACAACTCCACGCAGTCGGTGGCGTTCACGGCGGGCGGCGCCACGGTGCAGGCCGACCCCTCCACCAACACGCTAATCATCTCCGCGCCGGCTCCGCTGTACCGCAGCCTGCGTGAAGTCATCGACCAGCTGGACCAGCGCCGCGCCCAGGTGCTGGTTGAAAGCCTCATCGTCGAGGTCAATGCCGACAACGCGGCGGAATTCGGTATTCAATGGATGGCGGGCGGCAACGACATCTCCAGCGGAAAAACCGCCTTCATCGGCGGCGCCAACCTGGGCGGCACGGGCTTGACCACCGGCACCAGCACCACCATCGATGCGCTGGCCCAGGGCCTGAGCCTGGGCGTGGTCAAAGGCACCGTCAACGTCCTGGGCAACCAGGTGCTCAACCTGGGCGTGCTGGCCCGCGCTTTGCAGTCCAAAGACGGCGCCAACGTGCTGTCCACGCCCAACCTCATGACGCTCGACAACGAAGAGGCCAGCATCATGGTCGGCCGAACCGTGCCGTTCGTCACGGGGCAATACACGACCACGGCCGACGGGGCCAGCAACCCGTTCCAGACCATAACCCGCGAAGACGTCGGCCTGACCCTGCGCATCCGCCCGCAGATATCCGAGGGCGGCACGGTCAAGCTGGCGCTCTACCAGGAAGTCAGCAGCCTGGATGGCAGCCTGACCAGCGACGCGAGCACGCTGGTCACGCGCAAGCGCGCGCTGGAAACCAATGTGCTGGTCGACGATGGGCAGATCATCGTGCTGGGCGGCCTGCTCGAGGACACCATCAACGACAGCGCAAAGTCGGTGCCCTTGCTGGGCGACATTCCCCTGCTGGGCAATCTGTTCCGCTACGACAGCCGGCAACGCAGCAAGACCAATCTGATGATCTTCCTGCGGCCGCACATCGTGCGCAACGCGCAGGACGGGGCCAGCCTCACCCTGGATCGATACAACTACATGCGCGAAGCGCAGGCGCACTTGCCGCCAAGATCCACCTGGTTCTCGCCCTCGTCGGCCATGACGCCGCTGCCCAATGTCACGCGCAATCCGCAAACGGGCCTGCTCGATCTGCGCGAGGCGCAACATGCCGCTCCGGCGCCGGCATCCGATGTCGCTCCGGTCGCCGTGCCCTCGCCCACTACGCCCGTCCCCGTGAAGCAGCCATGAGCATCCGGCTTCCCTATGCCTGGGCGCGTACCTACCGGGCTCTGATCCAGTCCGGCCCCGCCGGCGTCGTGCTGGTCAGCTCGGCCAGAACGCCGGCGTGGGCGCTGGCCGAGATACGCCGGCGCCATGGCGAGCTGGCGCATCGGGAAGTTCCCGACTCCGAGCTCGATACGCTGCTGGCGGCCGCCTACGCGCAAACGGGGGATGCCGCCGCCGTGGTGGACGAGGCGGCCAACGAAATCGACCTCGATCGCCTGATGCAGGATATCCCCGAAGTCGAAGATTTGCTCGAAGCCAGCGACGACGCGCCCGTCATCCGCATGATCAACGCGCTGTTCACCCAGGCCGCCCGGGACGGCGCCAGCGACATCCACCTGGAAGTGTTCGAAAACCATTCCGTGGTGCGCTACCGCGTGGACGGCACCTTGCGCGACATCGTCAATCCGCGCCGCGCGCTGCATAATGCCCTGGTATCGCGCATCAAAATCATGGCCAGCCTCGACATCGCCGAAAAGCGCCTGCCGCAGGACGGCCGGATCGCGCTGCGTGTGGGCGGCCGTCCCATCGACGTGCGGGTTTCCACCCTGCCCACCGGCCATGGCGAACGCGCCGTGCTGCGTCTGCTCGACAAAGAAGCCGGCCGCCTGGAACTGGAAAGGCTGGGCATGGCCCCCGAGGTACTGCGCCAACTGGATGCGCTGATTCATCAGCCGCACGGCATCGTGCTGGTCACCGGCCCCACCGGCAGCGGCAAGACCACGACGTTGTATGCCGCGCTGGGCCGCCTCGAGGCGTCGACCACCAATATTCTTACCGTGGAAGACCCCATCGAGTACGATCTGCCGGGAATTGGACAGACCCAGGTCAATTCGCGCATCGACCTGACATTCGCCGCCGCCTTGCGCGCCATCCTGCGCCAGGATCCCGACGTCATCATGATCGGTGAAATCCGCGATCTGGAAACCGCGCAGATCGCGGTTCAAGCCTCGTTGACGGGGCATCTGGTGCTGGCCACTCTGCATACCAACGACGCGGTTTCCGCCGTGACCCGGCTCGTCGACATGGGGGTGGAGCCCTTCCTGCTGGCCTCCACACTGCAGGGCGTGCTGGCGCAACGGCTGGTGCGAAAGCTTTGCCCCCACTGCAAGATCAGCCGGCCCGACGGCACGGCCTCGTTGAATCCGGGCGGATGCGCCGCTTGCGGCCATACCGGCTATAGCGGGCGCACCGGCGTGCACGAGCTTTTTTCGGTGGACGACGCCTTGCGCGGCATGATCCACGCCGGAGCGGACGAGCAGGCCCTGCGTCACGCCGCACAGCGCACCGGCCTGCAAAGCCTGCGCCAGGACGGGATGCGCTGGATCCAGCAAGGAGTCACCACCGATGACGAGATCGCCCGGGTAACCCGCGAAGTTTAGGGTCTGTCAACACTGAAAGGAGCCTTACGCAGGTTCAGCCTTCGAGGGCCTACTACATATGCCTACCTATCAATACGAAGCCGCCAATGCCGCCGGACGCACGGAACGAGGCCTGATCGACGCGGACAGCGAGCGCAACGCTCGCCAGGCCCTGCGCGCGCGCGGCTTGTTGCCGCTGTCCCTGCGGGCCGCGGGGGGTGGGCGCGGTAAGCCGGGCCAGGTCCTGAAAGGCCCCCGCATCAGCGATTCGGACCTGGGTTGGCTGACCCGCCAGCTCGCCAGCCTGCTGGCGGCGCGCCTGCCGCTGGAGGCGGCACTCAGCGCCACGCTGGAGCAAGCCGAGCGCCAGCACGTCGCCCATACCTTGGCTTCGGTGCGCGCCGACATCCGCGCCGGCCACCGCCTGGGTGAAGCGCTGGCGGCGCGTCCCCGCGATTTCCCGCCTATTTACCGCGCCCTGATCGATGCGGGCGAGCAATCCGGCGACCTGTCCCAGGTCATGGAAAAGCTGGCCGACTACATCGAATCGCGCGGTGCGCTGCGCAACAAGATTCTGACCGCTTTCATCTACCCGATCATCGTTACCGTCGTCTCCATCGCTATCGTGGTCTTTCTGCTCAGCTATGTCGTGCCTCAAGTGGTGGGCGCATTCAGCCAGGCGCATCAGACCCTGCCATTTCTGACCCGCGCCATGCTGGCCATCAGCGGCTTTGTGCGCGACTGGGGCGCGATTGCCGCCGTTGGCCTCGCGGCGCTGTTCGCGCTGTGGCGCTGGCATCTGCGCCATCCGGCCGCCCGCTTGTCCTGGCATGCGCGCGTTCTGCGCCTGCCGCTGTTCGGGCGTTATGTGCTGGGGGTCAATACAGCCCGCTATGCGGCCACCCTGGGTATTCTGACCAGCAGCGGCGTTCCCTTGCTTGCCGCGCTGGAAGCCGCCGGGCGCACCTTGAGCAACGACAAATTGCGTCTTGCGGTGGACGAGGCCACCAGGAATGTCCGGGAAGGCAGTCCCTTGGCGGCCGCCCTGCAGGCGCAAAAAGTGTTTCCGCCGCTGCTGATCCATTTGATAGGCAGCGGCGAACGCACCGGGGAATTGCCCGCCATGCTGGAGCGGGCGGCGCGCACGCTGTCCAGCGAACTGGAACGCCGCGCCCTGACCATGACCGCCCTGCTCGAGCCTTTGATGATCCTGGTCATGGGCGGAATCGTGCTGCTCATCGTCCTGGCGGTCATGATGCCCATTATCGAGATCAATCAAATGATTCGATAAGCAGCCCGGGCCCGCCTTGCTGGGCCCGGCGCTTGGCGCCGGCGCATCCTCCTGCGTGCAGTGAATTACGATAAATTTTTCTAATCGAAAAAATGAAAAACCAGCATTCGACCTGGGCTCACTCCTAGCCTAATCTAATCCTGCCTGACACTGGCGGCGTCAACGTTACGCCAAAACTCATCCGCAGCACTAATCCGAAATCAGGAAGGAAACAGCTATGAAATGGACCAACAAAAACGGTTACGACTGGTGTGAAGTTCTAGACATCGATTCTATGGTGGGCCGCTTGATCCAGCCCGATCTGCGTCCAGGCAAATGGGCCGGCGACGATATTCGTAAAGCCATGGGCTTTTTTACCAAAGAAAATCGCCGTCACGGCGACCAGCGGCGCGGTGTCACGCTCGTGCACAACGACCTGACAGGTTCCGCAGGCATGTCGCCGGGCATCAGCGTGTCGTTCCAGCCGATTCTGCCGGGCGAAAGGCTGGCCTTTCACCGCCACAATTATGTGGCGATCTATTACTGGATCGAAGGCGAAGGCTACACATGCAACGACGATGAAGGTATAGATCGCGAAGAAACTCGCGTCTACTGGAAAGCGGGCGACGTCACGATATCACCGGCTTGGGTCAACCATGCGCACGTCGTCACGTCAAAAGAGCCCGTCATGCAAATGGCCATCCACGACTTTCCCGAGCTGTGCTACCGCCGCGTCATGATGTCGGAAGACCCCGATGGTCACGAAAACTTGCGCCACATGGTCAAAGGGGTGGTGCCAAGTTTCAACAATTTGGACACCCTCGAAGATCTGGAAGAACGCAGCCAGAAGATATCTTTGAGCACGACAACCAAGTAAGCCTTGCCGTTGTGGATAGCGCATAGCCCTGGCTTCGCGGCAGGCTCGAAGGTGCGCGCCTGTCAGCGCCAGGCGCTTGCGCAAGCCCTACTCACGCGCAAGGATGAAGAAGACGCGGCTGTCCCATAGCAATAGCCAAGGCCCGGCGAAAACGCCGTAGCGCACCATAACAATCAGAACCAGGAGACATCAAAATGCTAAAACATACATTGCAATGTGCAGGCGTTGCAGTAGCTCTGTCATTTTCGGCGATCGCAGGCAGCGCCAACGCCGCTGATCTGAAAATAGGCTTGTTGCTGTCACAGACCGGACCACTTGCCACCTACGGTACATCGATGAAATCGGCCGCCGAATACGCCGTCAAGCAAGTAAACGATGCTGGCGGCATCAACGGCAACAAAGTGGTGCTGGCCCTGGAAGACGATGCCAGCAAGCCCAGTACATTCCTGAATGGACTGAACCGCCTGGTCGCCCAGGAAAAGGTGCTTGCGCTGGTCGGGCCAATTACCAGCGGGTTCTTCCTTGCCGGAGTTCCGATAGTCAAGCAGCACGGCGTATTGATGATTTCGCCCACGGCGACAGCCCCCAACCTTACCAAGGACACCGACAAGGCGTTTCGCAACAACCCGTCCGAAGATGTGAACATCCCCGTCATGTTGAAGTACATCAAGAAGACCATGCCCACGATCGGCAGCATTGCCGTCATTTATGACAACAAGGAATCGGCGGACAAAATCATAGGCGGTCTGTATGAATCCCTGGCACCCAGTGTGGGATGGAAGCTGCAAAGCGTCACGACGTTCTTGTCGGGCCAACTGAACTACAGCGACGTGGTGGCCAAAGCCTTGCGCGACAAGCCCAACGTGGTTGCGGTGGCGGCGCATGCCGAAGATGCGGCCAACGTGGCGCGTGAACTACGGCGCCAGGGCTATAACGGTGCAATCCTTGGCGGCACCTCAACCGTTTCGCAAGACTACATAAAAATCGCGGGTGCCGCGGCCAACGGCACTTACGCCGTGGTTCCCTACTACTATGGCGCGCAAACTCCCCAGAACCTCGAATTTCTTGAGGGCTACAAGAAGTTTTCCGGGCACACCACGGTGGATCCCTGGGAAGCAAGCACCTACGAAAGCGTACGGATGATTCTGCACGCCATGAAGCAGGCAAAGGTTACAGGCGATCCGGCAAAAATCCAGCCCGAACGCGCGGCAGTCAGCAAAGACCTGGCCCTTACCAGCGATTTTCCGGGGCTGATCGGCAACATCAGCTTTGATAAGGAACGGGTGGCCGTCAAGCCATCGGTCATTATTCAAGTAAAAGACGGTGCGTGGAAGGCAGACTAAGTCCTGCCGGAATAGCCCATGAATGGCCCGGCGGCGTTTCGATCATTCAATTTCAACAGGAGTTCACAGCAATGAGTGCTACTGAGTTTTTTCTCCAGCAACTGGGCAACGGACTCATCCTCGGTAGCGCCTACGCGCTGGTTGCCATCGGCTTGACTCTGGTCTTCGGCGTGCTGGGGGTCATCAACCTGGCTCAAGGTGAAATTTTTGTGGTGGGCGCATTTGCCGGACTGGTTTGCTTGCAACAGGGTATGGGCCTGGCCGCCGCACTGCTGGCCGGGGCATTGTGCGCCTGCATCGTGGGCCTGCTCATCGAACGCTACGCACTACGGCCCTTGCCTGCCTCGATCGACCCCCACATCCCACTGGTTTGCACTATTGGGGCCGCGGTAGTGCTGCAGCAGGCGATCGCCATGATTTTCTCTACCCGCCCGCAAGCCTACCCCACCCCGGCAGTGCTTTCCGGGCACATACGACTTGGCGCCATCCAGTTTGATTATGTAAACCTGTTCATCATGGGCCTGGCAATCGTGCTGATGGCCGCGCTGGCCTACCTGGTTCGATGTACCAAACTGGGCCTGGCCATACGCGCTGTAGCCGAAAATCCCCGCACGGCCGGGCTGCTGGGGGTCAACCGTAAATTCGTCGTCGCGTTCGTGTTCGGAACCTCTTCAGCCCTGGCCGGCTTCGCCGGCGTACTGGTTGGCATCTATTTCAACAACATTGGGCCGTTCATCGGCATACCGATTGCCATCAAAGCCTTGGCTGCCGTAATTTTCGGGGGGCTGGGCAGCATCCTTGGAGCGGTGTGCGCAAGCCTGATCATCGGCGTGGCCGAAACCATGACAGTCAGCTACGTAGCGTCGTCGTGGCGTGATGCGGTCTCGTTCGGCGTCATCATCGTCATTCTCCTCATCCGCCCGCTCGGCCTTTTCGGCACTCCCACTGTGCAAAAGGTTTAGCCATGAAATCCATCGATACGCCGCTGTTTCGACCAGGACGAAAGCCAACCCAAAGCCGCCGGCCCAAGCTCAGCCGGATCCCCGGTTCACTCGTTTGGGTGGGCCTGGCGATCTGGTGCGCGCCCTATATGGTGTTGGGGGCATTGCGCTATGGGCTGGGCAACGAGGAAATCGGCCAGCCCTTATCGTGGTTTTTCGCACTGGTCGGATTGCAGCTGTTTGCCAGCATTGCCGTGGTACGCGACGTGCGCGTGAATCGCGGCCTGGCGGTAACCGCAATGCTGATTTACGTCGTGTATTTCCTGGGTGTGGTACCGGGTTTTGCCGCAGTCGATTCCGTTTTGCCGCAGTTGTGCATCATGGCCATGATGGCCATTTCATTGTGGCTGCCGTTCGCCAGTGGGCAACTGTCGCTGGCACAAGGTGGGTTTATGGCCGTGGGCGCCTATGGCAGTGCATGGCTTACCATGCAGCTTCATTGGTCGTTTTTTCCGGCCCTGCTGGTAAGCTCAATCGGCGTTGCCTTGTTTGGCTTTATCGTAAGCTACCCTGCCCTGAGGCTGAAGGGCGTGTATCTGGCCGTTGCCACGCTAGGCCTGGGCGAAGTCGTTCGCATATTCTTTACGAATTTTGAACCGACAGGCGGCGCATTCGGCCTTGCAGGCATCCCCAAGTACACCCAGACCTGGCAGCTTCTGCTGGCCGTCGCGGTAATAAGCATCGTGTTGTTCTTTATGGCCAGGGGCCGAATCGGCAGGGCTATATGGGCGGTGCGCCACGACCCCATCGCCGCGATGGCGCTGGGTATCGACATTACGCACATCCGCATCCTAACCTTCACCTCTGGCGCGTTTATCGCCGGGCTGGCGGGGGGGCTCCAGGCTCATTATGTCCAGTTCATCACCGCCGACGATTTTGGCCTGCCCGCACTTATCGACTGGCTTACCATCGTTATGGTAGGCGGCTTCGAAACCTTTTTCGGCGCGCTGGCGGCCACGGTCGTGCTGGGCACCCTGCCTGAACTCATGCGCTTTTTGTCGGAATGGCGCCTGCTGCTCAATGGTGTCGTTCTGGTGGTGTTTTTAATACTCCGCCCCAATGGAATCATTACACGCGAGCTGCTTGGATGGCGGTTTTCACCCACAATGGATTCACGGCGCGAGAAAAATTCGAGCCTTCCGCCGGCAAAAAAAATCTCCGACCAGGAACCTGCCATTGATTCAAAAACCGCGGCAATGCCCGAGGCAGGCCACTCAATCCGCTCCAATGCGAACCCGCTGCTGGAGGTCAAGGACGTCAGCAAACGTTTTGGCGGCATTGCGGCCTTGAGCGCCGTGTCACTCGACGTACGGGCAGGAGAAATTCATGGTCTCATCGGCCCGAACGGTGCGGGCAAAACCACTTTGTTCAATACTATCGCTGGCTTCTATTTCGTGGATTCCGGGGCCATTTACCTGGATGGCCGACCCATTGACAACCTCCGCCCTCAACAAATGGTGCGCAACGGCATCGCCAGAACTTTCCAGAATATCCGTCTGTTCGGCAACCTGAGCGCCCTGGAAAACGTGATGCTGGGCGCCCACGTACCACCCCACGGGCGGAAGCAGGGGTGGTTTGATCACAACGAGCGATCGACCGCGGAGCAGGCCTTCGAGCTGCTGAACCTGTTGGGGCTGGCTGAATATGCCCGGCAACCCGCCAGCTCATTATCCTACGGCGACCAACGGCGCCTTGAAATAGCCCGCGCACTGGCCAGCCAGCCAAAAATCCTGTTGCTTGACGAGCCCGCCGCAGGCATGAACGCCACGGAAGCCAGCGCATTGGGAAACGTCTTGCGCCAACTATGCCAGCACCTCGGAAAAACCATACTCCTTGTGGAGCACGACATGGAGCTGGTGATGGGGCTTTGCGACCGCATCACGGTATTGAACTACGGCAAACGAATTGCCAGCGGCACGTCGGCGCAGGTCCAGGACAATCCCGACGTGATCACCGCCTATCTGGGAACCAGCAAACACGACAAGCAGGAGGCGACCCGCAATGCGAGCAGCACAGTGGCTTAATGGCCGCGGCACACCAACGTCCACCGGCCGCATCCGGCCAACCAACCATGACGCCATGCTCCACGCATCCGTTTCATCCGCAACGGATGCGCCATCCAAAAGCGGCGAGTCTTCGCAGGGCAAGGAGCTGCTCGGCATTCATCACTTGACCACGCAATATGGGAATATCCAGGCCATAAAGGCTATTTCCATATATGTCGACAAAGGAGAAATAGTCGCATTGATCGGGGCCAATGGGGCCGGTAAAAGCACCACCCTTTTAAGCGTTTCAGGCGTTCTGGCTCCTGCAAGCGGAACCATCCGCTTCAACGGACAAAGCATATCAGGCCTGCCCTCCCATCAGATCGTGCGCCAGGGAATTGCCCAAGTGGTTGAAGGACGAGCCATTCTCGCCGGGCTGACAGTGCTGGAAAACCTTATGCTGGGTGCTTACATCCGAAGCGACCGCAACGTCATCGAAGAAGACATGGATCGCATGTTCGATAGATTCCCGCGACTACGCGAGCGTTCAGGACAGATCGCCGGCACGCTGTCGGGCGGCGAGCAGCAAATGCTCGCCATCGCGCGCGCCCTCATGAGCCGCCCAAAAATGCTGCTGCTGGACGAACCCAGCATGGGCCTGGCGCCCCTTATTGTCGAAGAAATTTTCAACCTGCTTCGCGAACTGAATGAGCAGGGTTTGACCATACTGCTCGTCGAACAAAACGCCGCCCAGGCTCTGGAAATTGCCGATCGTGCTTATGTGCTGGCTAGCGGCACCATTGTGCGTAGCGGCTCTTCGTCCAGTCTCCTGGCCGACGAACATCTACGCGAAGCTTACCTGGGCGCCGCGCGATAGCGCACGCACCCGAAAACGCTCGTATTAGGCGAAAAGCAATGTCTGAATCCAAACTGAGCCGTGCCGAGATCGACGCGACGCGCGGCACCCGAAACACCCCGTGCGTCGGGGCATGCAATACGTTTTACGCCGAACAATGCTATGCATGCGGTCGAACCATACAAGAAAAAACGATGTGGGTGAAATTGTCCCCGGACGAGAAAGACCAGATTTGGGAACGGATCATCCGCCGGGGCTGGCAACCACGAGTAGGCATCCACAACCCGAAGGCCTGACCCTTCGTCCGGCCAGTGGATCGAGCCTTTCGCACCGGCGACTATACTAAGTCCTGGCTAAACGCCAAGGGCTAGGGACTGACGGTCTTTCCGAAGCATTGCGGCAAACCATACTGCCATCCAGGCAGCCTTGCCTTGTCAAGGCCAAGCACCACCAGCCCGCCACCGACAATGCGCCGGGACCCGGCAAATAATGGACATTGCTTACTTTACCGCCCATGAACCTACAACAGCTTCGAATTATCAAGGCCATTGCCAAAACCGGCTCCATACAAGGGGCGGCGGAAGCGCTGCACGTAACGCAGCCGGCAATCAGCCATCAGCTTAAAAGCCTCGAAGAAGAACTGGGAGAAAGCGTGCTTATTCGCAGTCGGCCCGATATTGTGCTGCTGCCGGCAGGGCGGGAGGTGCTGGCGGTGGCCGAACGGGTCACTGCGGAAATCGAAGACTTACGCCAGCGCTTTTCCCCCAAAGCACCCGATGAAATTACCGGCACCCTGCGCGTCGCCGCCAGCACATTGGGTATCGTGTATTTGTACGGCGACCTGCTGCAGACATTTATGGAGCGATACCCCAAGGTGTCTCTGGTGGTCACCGCCACCGAAACGGGCGTAGAAGGCGCACGTCAATTAGTCTCGGGCCTGGTCGACGTGGCTTTTGTGCCAGCCGCCGACAATATGGAGGATCTGGGGTTCACTGTTCTGGGCCGAACCAAGCATGTGGCGATTGTTTCAAGCACTCATGCGCTTAGTGGGCGAACAACCGTTTCCGCTGCGGAACTGCGCCGTTACCCCTTTATACGCTACCGCCCCAACGCCGGCAGCCGCACGACCAGCGACAAACTATTCCTGTCCAGCGGCGACTATCCACCCATTCTCATGGAGTCGAACGATACCGAGTTCATCAAGCGTGTGGTGGCCATGGGAGTCGGAACCGCCATCGTGCCCGAATTTACTGTTACCCAGCGAGACAGGGAACAGCGGGGTTTAGCGACACTGCAAGTGCAGCACATCTCGATCGCCCAGGGATATGGATTGGTGTTTCGGCAGGACATCAGAATGCATACGGTGCACCTGTTTCGCGAACTTTGTATTGAATGCAGCGACCTGACAATGAAACGGTTTTGATTATCCGGCAGCCTGCATGACAACTACGGTAAGGCGCGCCACGCAAACCAGGCGATCCCGCTCGTCACGCAACTTTATTTCCCACACATGCGTCGTCCTGCCCAAGTGCAATGGCCGGGCTTCACCTGTTACCCAGCCGCTATCGACACCACGCAGATGATTCGCGTTGATGTCCAGCCCCACAATCTGTGTACCGCAAGGTACGGCCAATGCCGCGCCGCATGAGCCCAGGGCTTCTGCCAATACGACGGATACGCCGCCCTGCAATACACCCATGGGCTGAACGGTTCTGTGGTCTACCGCAATACGTCCACGGATAAAATCGTCCCCCACCTCGAGAAACTCGATTCCCAAGTATTCGACAACGGTATTCCTATGCATTTCGGAAAGAATGTCAACACTTGCTGGCTGCTTCCATATACTGGTCATCTTTTTAATCTCTTGTAAAGTAAGCGTGATCCGCATCAATAAACATTAGTCAGATCGTCAAAAATCTGGGGATTGATCAGCATTGACCGATCAACGTCACTCATGCGGGTGCGGCCGCAAAATGCCATGGTGACGCTCAGCTCTTTGGCAATAATGTCGAGCGCACGATGAACACCCGCCTCGCCGCCAGCCCCCAGGCCATACAGGAAGGCCCTGCCAATGAACGTGCACTTGGCCCCCAAAGCCAGCGCGCGCAATACATCCTGCCCTGAACGCAGGCCGCCATCGAGCCATACGTCAACGTCGGAGCCAACGGCCTTGACAATATGTGGCAGTACCGCAATGGATGATGGGGCTCCATCAAGCTGCCTGCCGCCATGGTTCGAAACAATGATCGCATCGGCGCCACACTCAACGGCACGCCGCGCGTCGTCGGCGTCCATAATGCCTTTTACGATCAGCTTGCCGCCCCAGCTTTCTTTTATCCATTCCAGATCGTGCCAAGTAAGCGTCGGATCGAATTGTTCAGCCGCCCACGCCGCTAATGACGCTATGTCATCGATGCCCTTGACGTGGCCAACGACATTTCCAAACGCTCGCCGGGACGTGCGCGACATGCCAAGGCACCAACGAGGCTTTGACAAGAGGTTAAAGAGATTGGCCGCCGAAGGCTTTATCGGCACACTCAGGCCGTTCTTGATATCCTTGTGCCGTTGCCCCATGATTTGCAGATCAAGGGTTACCACCAACGCCGAGCACTGAGCGCGTTTCGCACGACCTATCAGGCTGCGCATGAAATCACGGTCGCGCATCACATACAGCTGGAACCAGAAAGGGCGGGAAGTGTGCTCGGCAACGTCCTCAATAGAGCAGATGCTCATCGTCGACAACGTGAAAGGCACGCCAAATTGCGTCGCCGCGCGTGCCGCCAGTATCTCTCCGTCGGCATGGATCATGCCGGTCGTACCCGTAGGCGCCAGTGCAACAGGCATCGCCACATCGGTTCCCAGCACAGTACTTTTTATGCTGCGGTTTTCAAAGTCGACCGCCACCCTCTGTCTGAATTTCAGGCGTTGGAGATCATCGACGTTGCAGCGCAGGGTGCGCTCGGTCCATGAACCCGACTCAACATAGTCGTAGAACATGCGGGGAACGCGACATTTAGCGATATGCCGCAGATCCTCAATGCATGTTGCGGTGTCGAGGCGTGAACGTGCCATGCTATTTAAACGATCCGGACCGGAATCGGCTGGCCATGCTCGCCAGACGCGCGCGCACCCGGCGCCCGCTTGACCGGAGCACCCCCAAGACAATCAAGGAAAGCGACAACGTGTCGGGTGCCGTGGCGGATGCTGCCGGGCTGGCTTCCGCCTGCCCGGCGGGATTTGCCAGGTACGCGCTCAGTCGCCGTCCAAACTCGGCCAGAATGGCATTCGTAACCACCACGCCGCCCGTTTTCGCGAACTCGGCCAGGACACCTGTAAGCTGGGCATCAGAAACAAATTGAATTTTTGTCGTCGTGCCGCCCGTCCCCTGGACATTGGCAAGGCTGTAGTTCAACGTTACAGCCATCTTGGCGCCACGAATGTCAGCATTGGCATTTCCAGAAATGACCCCCTTCAGCCCTTCTTTGTCGACGCGCTGCGAGATCAACCCCGTAAACGTAATGCGCTTTGGCCCAAACGATACCGTCAAGGATCCCGGGTAACGACCGTCATCGTTTACCGGGCCGATATTTGCGCCCGGCAGAAAGCTCGCCACAAGCGGCAAGTCGTCGAAAACCTCGATGACGTCGACCGGCTCACCCACCACGTCGAAGGTGTTCTCGAATCGCACCGGTTACCCCTTATCACGCGCCTGCAACGGACGCAAAAGCGGAGCGCTGTTTTCAAGCCCAAGGTAAAGCCTGGATTCACTGTCACTGACAAGCGACGGAGAAATACGCGCATCGATGACAAAGGGGCCCTTGAATTCAATGGCCTGTTTGAGTGCCTGTGCGACATCCGACTCGCGTTCCAGTAGAATGCCATCGCCTCCCAGGCCGCGCGCCACCGACACGTAGTCGGGGGACGTCCACATCGCGTCACGCGGATTGCGATGCTTCCACTGCATTTTGCGCACTTCCGCGCCGTACCCGGAATCATTCATGACAAGGAAAATCACCGGGATGCGTAATTCGGCCGCGGCGTGCAGCTCTTGGATGCCCTGCAGAAAGCTGCCGTCCCCCTCAATGACCAGCGTCGTGCGCTGGGGATTGCCAACCGCCGCGCCAATGCCATGCGCGACGGCCAGTCCAATGCTACCGAAATCGATCGTATGCTGATACCTTCCACCATCGGGCAGGGCCAGATGCGCAACCGGCCAGGACCAGAAGTGGCCGCCTCCACTGATTACCTGCGTGTTCAGTGGAAGGCTTCGGGACAGTGACCGCATCAGTTCCCGGGGATCCAGGCCGTCAGTGGCGTTGGGGCTTTGAGGCGTGGGCTCATTCAGAATCTGGCGCGTAGCAGCACTTCTGAAGCCCTCCTTTTTCTTGCCGGTTTCTGACAGGATCCGCAGCAGCGCCTGAGTGGTTTCGCGGGCATCGCCCTGCACGTAGAGACCCGGCGTGGCCCCGATTTCCGCAGGCAACGGTTTGATATCGATCCGGGCGGCTTGCGCCTGCGAAAACAGCGTGCCACCTTCGCACGTGAAGAAATTCAGCGAGGCCCCAATACCCAGCACAAAATCGGCCTGAGCCATGAGGCGCTCGGTAGGGCAGCTACTGAACAGCCCGGACACGCCGATGTCGTAGGGATGCCCGTCAAAGAACCCCTTGGCCAGTAAAGACGTGGCCAGAAGACTGCCTGTATGCTCGGCAAGCAGCTCGATATCGTGCCGGGCGTTCGCGGATACCGCGCCCCGCCCCGCAATAATGACGGGGCGTTCCGCCGCCTGCAACTTGTCGGCCAGTTCACGCAGTGCCAGGAGCCCGGGTGTTGCATGGCGCCTGGGGATAAAGCTGGCCGAGGGCTGATATTCCCACTCCCATGGAAGCTCTTCGTCCCACAACGGAGCGGGCACGCTAAGGATCACAGGCTTTTTTTGGGTTCGCGCCGCGAAAAAGCCCTCGGTGATGTCTTCGGCAAGATTTTCCAGGCGATCCAGCCTGCGATACTCGACCTCGCAGGCTTGAGCAAACCGGCTTTGGTCGAATGACTGCACCAGGCCCAGACCCCCATCGGCCTTGGCGTACTCGCCGGTGTAAATGACCAAGGGTGTGGCCCCCCTTGAAGCCGTAACGAGCGCATTGGCGCAGTTCGCCAAACCCGGGCCGCAAGTGACCGTGGCCACCCCAATACGCCCCGTCGCCCTGGCGTAGCCATCGGCCATCAGGACAGCCGCCTCATCGCAGCGCGCCGACACCATCCGTGTGCGATCGTCCGTACACAGGGCATCCCACACCGCCATGTTGGCATCACCCATCAAGCCAAATATCGGTCCGCCCGCCTCGATGGCCAGAGCATCTGCTATTGCCTCACTGACTTTCACGGTATCTCCTTAGGCCTTGGGCCGCATTGCCGGTCATTCGGAAATCAAGGACCATTTTCCGTGCACAACCTGAACCATGGCACGTGCATTGTCTTGAGCACCGTAATGATTGCCCGGCGTAATGGTATAGGTGGCTTCAGTGCCGTCGAGTTTCTCGATTTTGTCAAGATTGTCTTTCAGTGCCGTACGAAACTCCGGCGTGCCGGGTTTGGCCGATTTCAGCGCGTGAGATGCCGCGTGCTTGATCAACAAGAAGGCATCGTTGGAATAGCCCGCGAAGGGGTTGGCAGTGCCCACGCCATAGCGCGCCTCATAACGGCGCATGAAATCCGCGCCAACCTGCTTCAGGGGATAGCTGGCCGGCAACTGTTTGTCCACCACCAACGGTCCGGTGGGGGCTATGACACCTTCCACATACTTGCCGCCAACGCGCAAATAATCCTGATTGACGCTGCCGTGATTGTCATACTGCAACCCTTTGTACCCGCGCTGCCCCAGTTCGATGTGCGGCAAGGCTCCTGGCGTGCCGGAGCCTCCCCCAAGAACCGCGTCAGGCTTGGCGGCGATGATGCGCGCGATTTGTGCGGTGACCGAGGTGTCCGTACGCGCATAGCGCTCGTTCGCCACAAGCCGGATGCCCGCCTTGTCAGCCGAATTTTTAAACGACTTCCAGACGAGCTCACCCCAGGCATCCGAGAAGCCGATGTACGCCGCTGTCTTGACTCCACGCTTTTTCATGTCGTGAACCACGCCATCGATCATTAATCCGACGGTTTGCGGGACAACATAAACCCACTCCTTCCTGTTTTCCGGAATCTCGATGGGTGCCAGTACGAAAATGGGAGTTTTGAGCTCGTTGGCAAACTGCGCAACGGCCAAAGATTGGGGCGTATTGGTTGGCCCTATGATCGCGTCGACCTTCCGATCATTAACCAGCTTGCGCACATCTTTTACAGCTTCGATCGGATCACTATTATCATTCAGGAAAATAATCCGGATATTTTCATTACCGATTTTCGTATCCTGAATCGCCAAGGCATTTTTGTACGGGATGCCTAGCGATGCTCCAGGCCCGGTTTCAGATAGCACAGCCCCAATAACGATTTCAGATTGCGCGGGCAAACTTGCCGCCATGATTGCCAGGGTAAAAACAGAAATACCGAAAATACGTGAACTTATATGCATGACACTTCCTTATAGAGTTTTGATCTTGAGGGAGTTGCTGCCTTCGTAAGTGGAAACGAACTTTCTAAGTTCCGAGCGCAAAACTTTACCCATGGAGTTACGCGGTAAAGCATCGACAAAGATTATTTCTTGAGGGTGTTTATAAGAAGAAAGGTTGTATCGAAGAAAATCTCTTATTTGACCGATCGAGAGTTCGGAGCCCATTTTCTTTACCGCGACAGCAATAGGCACCTCTCCCCACCGCGGGTCGGGCCGCCCTATCACTGCTACTTCTGCAATATCACAACCATTACAAAGGACGTTTTCAATTTCAGCCGGATATATATTTTCGCCGCCCGAAATTATCATTTCCTTGATGCGGCTCAGCAGGAAAAAAAAACCGTCCGAATCATACTTTCCCAGATCGCCCGTGCGATACCAGCCGTTCTCGATTCCGTTGCGTTCAGCGCCGGATTTATCCCAGTAATGGGCCATCAAACCAGGGCCTCGCACCATGAATTCGCCCACCTCTTCCGCGGCGACAGGAAGTCCGTTACTGTCGACGACCATCACCTCGCTGTGTCGGGCGGCCCGGCCCACCGAACCCAGCTTGCGGCGTGCATCCTGGGGGTGCAAGCACGTCCCAATACCCATTTCTGTCGCACCAAATACCTGCGACGCCACAATGCCCCGGTCGAAAAACACAGTCAGCAACTCTTTGGAAATAATGGATGCGCCTGTCATGACGAGACGCAAGGACGACACGTCACACGCTGCCCAGTTCGGATGCGCCACCATTGCCTGCAACGTAGTAGCGACCCCAAGCAACATGGTGACCCGCTGTTCGTAAATATCCGAAATAGTGAGTTCGACATTAAAGCGTCTATGCAAAATAACCTGCGCACCCACTTTCAATGCCGGTAAAACAAGCATCAACAGGCCGCCAACATGAAATAGCGGTAAATATGCCAAAACCCGGTCTTGAGCAGCCAGAGCGTATCCGTCAATGACATTCAATGCCGTCCACTCGACGCCGTCGCGGGTATGCAGAGCCCCCTTTGGGGCCCCTGTGGTACCGGACGTGTACATTAACAACGCGGCATCGGCCGCAATAACGCGGGATGGACCAACGCGCCCTTTTTTGCCTTTTGGCCAATCACACTGAAACCAGACACCGTCGTCATACCTGAGTTGCGTGGCCGCTATATTGGCCTCCTCCATGCCGTCGGTAGAAATCGCGTACTCGGCTGCGCTGCTGAATTTGGCATCGTAGAACACGATGACAGGTGAAGAATCCAAAAGCAGAGCCTTTATTTCCATTGGCGCCAAACGCCAATTCAATGGGAAGAACACGGCTCCGATCCGAATACAGGCAAAAGCAAGGGCAATAATGTCGGGATGATTTTCACCCAAATAGGCAATTCGATCTCCCGGTGCACACCCGCACTCCAGCAAACGATCCGCCAGAAAATCTATTCGGCGCGCCAGTTCCCGGTAGGTGATGGCCCATCCTTCAAAGCGTATGGCTACACGCCCAGGATCTTCATTTGCCCACGCATGTACCCAGCCGGTGACGTCATTGCGCATATTGGCTGCCTCTCGCAGCCCAATATAAAATCGGGCCGCTCGTTTTCTATTTATCGGGACACAAATATCGCCGGCTTTCAATAACCCCTTTTCAGACGGACGACCTGACGATTCAACAAGCGTCTGCCCGGGCCATATCAAGCGATTCATGCTGCGGCGCTACGAATCTTTGGCGAGTCAACTTCTCTTTTATCGTGACGTTTTTAATAATGCCGCCTTATTTCCAGACCGGCTCTCGATTTTCTTTGAAAGCTCTCTGGGCTTCTTTAAGATCGTCGCTTTCCATCACTTTTTTCTGCAGTTCCAGATAATATTTAAATGCGTCCGTAAAGCCTGGGTCAAAGGATCTGCACATTAATTGCTTGCTTGCAAGCGCCGCCGTGCCAGTCGTAGCAATATATTGTTTGAGCACCTGCTCGAACTCTTCTTTCGGGTTCTCGTCGCTGACAAAATGGTCGACCAGGCCCATCTCGCCCGCCTCTTTGCTATCAATGCGGTTTCCAAGCAAGGTAAGTTTTCGGGCTCGGCCGGCCCCGACAAACCGCGCCAGACGCCACGGCCCCAAACTGGGAATCAACCCTTCCAATGCCGCGGGAATGCCGGTTATGGCACTGGGCGTGGCTACACGAATATCACAGGCCAAGGGTAGTTGCATGCCACCGCCGATCCAATACCCGTGGAGCAGGCAGACGACGACTTTATCCATGGTTTCCAGACGATGCAGAAAGCGTTCCCATTGGACAAGGTAGGGATAATCAATTTCGCCACGCGACAATGCTTTCAGATCGATTCCCGCCGAAAAAGCACGCCCCTCTCCGCTAATTGCCACGACGCGCACGTCTCTATCGTTTTCCACCAATTGGGATACCGCGTCAAGCTCGGCAACCAGCTCTGGCGAGAAGGCATTTAATGCCTCGGGACGGTTCATAATGATCCGGGCGAGTTTACCCTCTGTTTTATAAATAACCTTGTTCAACTTCAAATCATGCATGCTCCTGCTCCTTTAATGTTTCAAACGCAGCGATAATTATTTTTTAATTATTTTTTTATTAAACTTAATCAATATGAAATATATAAATTTAATTACCGGCCTAATTTGAATCCAGACGAATTTTTATTTTTATGATTGGCTATTAATCATTAAATCAAGAAACCTGAATATTCTCTTGCTGGCATTAACAGCAGTCTATGGAGCGCTAAAAATGAAGTCAAATTCTTTTAATTTTGAATTAAAATAAGAATAACTAATGTTTTGTTAATCCCCGCCGCATGGGCACTGGCGTCAGCCAATTTGGCTGATTGCAATTCCCGGATACAGCAGCATCTGGCTGGCCAGGGCTCTCCCTTCCGACGGAAAACCGACGACCCTGGAGCTGGAATCCAAACACGCAACGCTGGCGCGCAAGAACACCGAAGCCGCCGGACTATCAGAGGCAGTCTCGGTGACAAAGGATGGGACGGCTTATCTATTCCGGTGGTCGAAGAATGACGGATGCCCGGGTTCTGAGGGCAGCGGCCTCAGTTCCAATGGCGGGCCGCTGCATGGTGAGCAGCAGGCTCGCGCCATCAAAAGCGGCAGAAGTCAGGAAGCTCAGCGCGTTGCGGCCGAAGCAACCTGCCGGGGCGCCGGCGCATCCTTGACCAGGCGGAAGCCCACGTGGGACATGGGGCTGGCCGGGTCGGAACCGCGCCGCGCGCTGGGCCGGTACGAAAGGCAATAGCTTTCGTTGCACAGGAAGGAGCCGCCGCGGATGACGCGCTTGGGCGCGTTGACCGGCATGCCGGGCTCGGAAGGGTCGAAGGATTTGGCCGGCCCCTGCGGATTGTCGATGGGCCCTTTTTGGGCGCTCGCCGCCTGCTTGGCGAAGTAGTCGGAACTGTACCAGTCGGACACCCATTGCCAGGCGTTGCCGGTCATGTCCGACAAGCCGTAGCCGTTCGGCGGGAAGGTGCCGACCGGCATGGTGCCGTGGGCGCCGCCGGCCTTGGGACTTACCACCGGGAAAGTCCCCTGCTTGCTGTCCCAGTAATTGGCCTGCTGCTGGCCCTGGGGCTCGAGCTCGTTGCCCCACGCGTAGGTGGCTTGATCCAGGCCTCCGCGTGCCGCGAACTCCCATTCCGCCTCGCTGGGCAGGCGCTTGCCCGCCCAGTGGGCGTATGCCAGGGCATCTTCGTAGCTGACCTGCACGACAGGATGGTTGCCCTTGCCTTCGATGGAGCTGCCGGGGCCTTGCGGGTGCCGCCAGTCGGCGCCCGGCACGTAACGCCACCATTGCGAATAGTCGGCAAGATTGACCGGGCCGCGGGTGCCCACGAAGACCATGGCGCCCGGCACCAGCACGCTATCGGGCGGCTTGGGCGTGCCGGGGGGAAGCTGCACGCGTATGGTGTTCCAGTCGGGCTTTTTCTCGGCTGTGGTGACGTAGCCGGTTTGCTTGACGAATTCGGCGAACTCGTCATTGGTGACATCGGTGACGTCCATCCAGAAGCCATGCACCCTGACCGGATGCGCCGGGCGCTCGTTGCGCTGAGCGAGCTTGCTGTCGCTGCCCATCTCGAAAACGCCGCCGGGAATCCACGCCATATTCTTGGGCGCGGAGACGCCGTCGCCGATGATTATCGTGGGTGCGGCCGGCTGCTTCGGCTGCGAAGGCATGGCAAGCCAGGCCGCCGCGCTTGCCGCGGCAAGTACGGCAACCGCTGCCGTGCCGGCCACGATGAATTTACGGCGGCGCCCCGGTTTAGTAGATGCCATAGCTTTTCTCGCAGGTCTTGCCCAGGTTGTTCTGGATGATGCTGCCGTCGGTTGCGTCCGTCTTGCCGTCCAGGAGGTTATTGACGAAGAAATCGTAGACGCTGGACAGGCCCCACTGATTGGCGATGCGGCTCCAGTTGGAAACATCCTTGGCATCGACCACGCCGTCCTTGTTGCCGTCGCCAGGGCAATAGGGTTCGGAAGCCAGCATCTTGTCCAGCTTGGCCTTCAGGTCGTCGTAGGCGGCCTGAGTGTCCGGGGTCGTAGCGGGCAGCAGATTGAGGTCGGGCGTATCGAGCAGAGGCTTGGGCGCCGCTTCGTTGACCTCGTAAAGCTCTTCGGTGACGATGGGGTCCGTAATGCTCTTGGTGGCCTGATCGTAATGCTGGGTGGTGTTTTGCACCAGTTTGTATTTGTCGTTACGGATGGCCGTGGATATTTCAGGCAGGATATCCACCAGCGGCTGATTGACGCTGTCCAGAGCCTGGTTCACCGCGGCGCAACTGCGGTAGCCGGTACCGCCGTTGGGCACCACCGAGGGATCGGTATACCCTTCGCCCCACCAGGCGCCCTGGTTGTCTTCGCACACCCCCTTGTTGATGGGGATTTGCGTGCAGCTGCCGCTGATGACGCAAGGCTGGTTCCGGCCGCCGTTGGCCTGCAGGTTGTAGCCGCCCATGGTGAAGTTGATGGTGCGCAGGCTGGCCTGGCCGGGATTGGTCAGATAAGGCAGGATGCCGACTGAATCGAGGGTGCGCGGCACGGCCTTGTGGGCGTCGATGCCGGCCAGCTCGCCGAAGAACTGGAACAGGTCGACCATGTTGACCATGTGATCGACTTCGCGGTCGGGCTGGGCAACCTGCGGCCCGGCGATGATCAGCGGATCCCAGACGCCGGTCTGATAAGCGGTACCCTTGGCCTGCCCGGTCTGGAACGGCAGCTTGACCGCGGAGCCCAGGGTGCCGTTGTCGCCGACGATGATGATGACGGTGTTGCTGGCCTTGGGGTCGTAGACCAGCGAGCCGTCGCTCCCGCGCTTGGCGAGGCCGGTTTCAACCATCAGCCTGCCGAACTCGGTATCCATGGCTTCGGTCATTTTGTTCTGGATGACCCTGCCCGCGATGGAACCTTCGCAGTCGGCGCCGTCGATGAGCGGGTCGCGGTTCTTGAACAGGCTGCCGGGAGGCTGTTGCCAGGGGGTGTGGGCCGCGCTGTAGCTGACCGTGGCCATCCAGGGCTTGTTGGGCGAGCGGGTCTTGATCCAGTCGATGGCCGCGTTGGTTTCGATGGTGGTGCGGTAGCCCCTGGCGCGAGGGTCGGTCAGCGGCACGTCTTCGACCTTGCCGTTGTTGATGATGACCAGCGGCGAAACGTAGTAGGCGTTTTGAGTCGTGAAATTCAGCGCGGGATGGGTGCCGCCGCAGGCTTGATTGGGCACGAAAATGCCGCCCGAGGTCAGGCACTGCAGGCCTGCCGAGTCGTCCGACGGCGATGCGCGGGTGATTTGCGAGCAAGAGTTGTTGGCTTGGTAGCAGGCCCCGGTGTCCGCGCCGGAGCCGCCGACGCCATGGCCGGGCACGAAGCCGCAACTGTAGGTGCCGGTAGCGGCGACCCCGCCCGCCGTGGTGTCGATGGAGCCGGGCAGCCCCCCGATCCAGCCGTAAAAATAGTCCCAGCCCAGTTCCGCCGGCGTGCCTTCGCCCGCCTCGTTGTGTTCGGGGCCCGCCAGGTGGAACTTGCCGAACATGGCGCTTTCATAGTTGGCCTGCTTGAGCAGCTTGGGCGCGGTGACGTCGTAGGGCGACAACTGTGAATTGGCCAGGTCGTTTTCGCCGATGGCCTGATAGATATTGGTGCGGAACGGGTAGCGGCCCACGAAGAAGGACGCCCTTCCCGGCGAGCATTCGGGCATGGACCAGGTATTGCGAAAGCGCACGCCCGCCTTGGCGATGGCGTCGATATTGGGCATGCTGGGAGGAGTTTCGCCACCGTAGCCGAAGGACGCCATCTGGTCGATGCCGACGTCGTCCATGATGACGAAAAGGATATTGGGTGTATTGGCGTTGTTGGACGCGACGTCGGAGCCGCCGTCGTTGCAGGATGCCAGAGTCATGGTGGCAGCTACCGCCGCAAGCAAAGCTGGGAGCTTTTTGTACAAGGTCTTCTCCAGGATGGGGCATGTTCAGTTCAATCGGGCGGCCAAGAAAGCCCTGAGCCCGCAAAGACGTCCTCGCCTTCTGCGCAATCGTAATAGGCAATCATCGCTAATTACGAATTTTGAAAAACTGTAACATACTTTTATGGCCTGGAGGCCTGAATCTTGCATCGGCGGCATGCCGTCAAACCCAGGGTTTGCCGCGGACAATATCCGCCGCAAACCCTTGATGTCCACAGGTCCCGGCTTCTGTGCCAGCGGCTGAACCCGGGCTGCGAACCGTACGGCACCGAATGGCTCAAGCGGCAACATTCCTGACGGCCGGTGCGGCCTTATCGTCCACGCCTTCCTTCTCTTTGGCGATAAGCCTGGCGAGCAATCTGCGAGCCTTGACGGCGGCCACGTCGTTGGACATGAGAACAGGGTTCAGGCTGAAGAAATCGGTGGTTTCCATTTCTTCCTGCACACCGTAGATGATGGGGCCGTCTTCTTTTTCGAAGGCATCGCGCATGGCCTGGAGTTTCATGGCATTGAAGTCGGCATCATGGATATTATGGTTGCGCCGCGTTGCGAAGAAGTAATGCGTGCTGGTTTCGGTTTCGGGCGTGGTCGTGTGCAAATCGTAAGCGCCCACGCCTTGCTCGAAAGGCGTGTCGTCCTGCGCCCCGCCCACCGAGAGCTGGATATTGGCCGGAGGCATCCAGGTTACGTCGAAAAAATGCCGGGCTTCCTGCTCCGGATGGGGCAAAAATCCGGCCAACACCAGGATGGGCGGTGTTTGCTTCCATTCCCATCGCGCGAACACCGAGTTCTCGGTTTCACGCACTTGGGGAACGATGGGCGACAATTGGCCGCGGGTGGAGATGATTTCGCCGTGGACGTGGTCGATGTGGCTTAGATCCATGACATTGTCGATGATGAGCTCGTAATTGGCCTGCATGTGCATATAGGTGTGGCCTACGCCAGTTGGAGGGCCGTCGTCGAGCGGGCTGTAATCGGGCAGCAGATCGAGGTCGGCCGCTTTGTCGCCCATCCATATCCAAAGAAAACCATGGCGCTCTTCCAATGGGAACGTTTGTACCCGCGCGGCCTTGGGAATGTTGCCTTCTCCATGGGGATTGTGCGTGCACTGGCCGGAACAATCGAACCTCAGGGCGTGGTAATGGCACACGATGTCGTCGCCCACCCGCTTGCCCAGGTGCAAGGGTGCGAACCGGTGCGGACATCGATCACGCATGGCTACCGCCGTTCCGTCCTGTTTTCTGTACATAAGAACCGACATGCCCAGGATTTTTCTATGGAGCAGTTCGTCAGGGCCCACTTCCGTCGACAGCGCGGCGACATACCAGGTGTTTTTCAGATAAGCCATTGTTCATCCTTTGGTTCGTTGGAAGCTCGAATTACCGCCGATGTCCCACTCGGAAGCCGGCAGCTTTTAGTTATTTTATGCACAAAATATATTTTTAGGCATAATGGTTTTTACTAAAAGCCCAGTCGAAAATCCGGGTGTTGTTTGATCAGCCATCATGCGGACCGGGGTTCGATCGATACAGGGGATATTGGCGTATGTTTACTGTGTAACAATTGACTAAAGCTATGAACCGCACAGGTAGTTAGAGGTCAAAATACTATCTGATCAACTATTTGATAAGGCCTGATGGAATCATGAACGGTATCTTGCGCCGAATCGCTCTTTCGGCTCTTGTTCTTTCCGTCCTGGGCGGATGCGCAGTGTATGCACCGGCGGATGATGGCTATGCCTACTACCCTTCCGGGCCTGCCTACGTGGCTCCGGCTCCGGTTTATGTTGCGCCGCCTCCCGTCTACGTGGGCCCGCCGGTTTCGCTGAATTTCGGATTCGGCTACTGGGGCGGCGGGCATTACCACGGCGGCTGGCACGGGCGGGGACACGGCGGCTGGTATCGAGGGCGCCGTTGAAAAGCGAATCGCCTGTTGTCGCGGAAATGGCCCGAACTTTCGCGGGCCATGGATGGGCGGCTTCAGGCTGAAAACATAAAGCGTTGCGCGCACGGCCGGCGGCCCGGCGTTGTCATGCGCTTGGCAAGGGAATAAATTCCTGATCGTCCAGCTGCGGGAGCAATATCCGCCCTTCTCCCCAATCCGCCTTGGCCTGCTCGATGCGTTCCTTGCGCGAAGAAACGAAATTCCACCAGATATGGCGCTGGCCGAGCGGTTCGCCGCCCAGCATCATCACGCGGCTGGCCTCCAGGGCCTTGACCGCCGGCGCCGAGCCCGCCGCAAACACGATCATCTGGCCCGCGGGATAAGCCACGGCCTCGATCTCTACGCTTCCGGCGGCCACATAGACCGCCCGCTCCGGGTAATCCGCGGGCGGCGTGATCGAGGCGCCCGTCTGCAAGGCAATATCGGCATAGAACAAGGGAGAATGAATGGTGGCCGGGCTCTCCAGGCCGAAGGCCCGGCCTGCGATCAGGCGCCCCGAAACGCCGATGTCGCTGAAGGTGGGCAGCTCGGACGCGCTGTAGTGATTGAAGGCCGGGTCGTCTTCCTCGTGGTTTTCGGGCAGGGCCACCCAGGCCTGTATGCCGTCGACGCGTCCGCCCCGCTCGCGCATGCCGTCGAAGCGTTCGGAATGCGCAATGCCCTTGCCCGCCGTCATCCAGTTGAGATCCCCGGGAACTATGACCTGCTCTATGCCCAGATTATCGCGATGGGTTATTTGCCCATCGAACAAGTAGGTGACCGTGGACAGGCCTATATGGGGATGCGGGCGGACGTCCAGGCTGCGGGGAACCGGCTGAGGCAGCTCGTGCGGCCCCATCCGGTCGAAAAAGATGAAGGGGCCTATCATGCGGCGTTTGCGGAACGGCAGGACGCGGCCGACTTCGTAGCCGCCGCCAAGGTCGTGGATTCGGGGTTCTATGACTAGTTCCGGCATGAGCGGCCTCGCTGAAGGAAAGTACGAAGGAATGGCGGAAGAATACGATTGGTTGCAGATTATGTGTTGTTATTCCGCCAAGCCGATTATGCGGCAATTGTGCCGTTTTTGCGGCGGCGCTAGAATGCGCTAGTTCAATTTTTTGTGACGGAGTTTTATCTGTGGATAGTCCCAGTTGTCGATCTAGTATCGATTTTCCAACTGCAAGGTAGTCACAGAACTTCGTCTTCTGCCGCTGCCTTGCCATAACGGCGGGTAGCGGAACACAAGGCTTTCCCCAAGCCCTGTGCATCTGCTCCTTTGGCTTGAATCGGCGGGCCCCTGCGGGGTTCGCAAACTGGTTGCGCGCATTGCCGCGCCGACCGGGAGCATGCGATGCATTTCAATAAATTTTTTCATCCGGATGTTGCTGTATTGCGGGAGCTGTTTGCGGGATTCGTCCGCAGCCGGCATGTGGGCCGGCATTTCCGCCGGCTTCCCTTTTTTGGGTCTTTGACCAGGCCCAGCGCCCTGCGGGAAGTTCCGCCGGCGCTGAGCCACACCTTGATCGCCCTGGCGCAATGCAATAAAGCCACCCTGCTCGAAAGCCTGGGAGCCAGCGCGGATGGTTTGGCGGACGACCAGGTTCTGGCCGTTCGCGAGCAGGCGGGCCCCAACGAAATCGGGCACGAAAAGCCCCTGTCGTGGTGGGAGCATTTGTGGCATTGCTATAAAAACCCCTTCAATCTGCTGCTGAGCCTGCTGGCGTTCATTTCGTACGTCACCGAAGACAAGACCGCCACGCTGGTCATCGGCGCCATGGTGGTGCTTTCCACGGTACTGCGTTTTTGGCAGGAGGGCCAGTCCAACAAGGCAGCCGACGAGCTCAAGGACATGGTCGGCAATACAGCCACGGTTCTGCGGCGCGGCCCGGCTCCGGGCTCCGGCGAAGACTCCGGAAACGGCGAAGAGGCCGTCCGCGCCGCCGGCCGTCCGCGCAGGATCGAGATTCCCTTCAAGGAACTGGTGCCGGGCGATATCGTCCTGCTGTCCGCCGGCGATATGATCCCGGCCGACATGCGGGTGCTGGCCGCCAAGGATCTGTTCATCAGCCAGGCCTCGATGACCGGCGAATCCCTGCCGGTTGAAAAATTCGCGGCGCTTTCCAACCCCCAGCAGGCCAACGTGCTGGATCTGGACAATATTTTGTTCATGGGCACCAATGTGGTGTCGGGCTCGGCAACCGCCGTGGTGGCGACGACCGGCGGCAAGACCTATTTCGGCGCGCTTGCGCAGCGCGTCACCGCCACCGACCACACTCCCACGGCCTTCCAGTCGGGCGTCAACAAGGTCAGCTGGCTGCTCATCCGCTTCATGTTCGTGATGTCTCCCGTGGTGTTGCTGATCAACGGCTATACCAAGGGCGACTGGCTGGAGGCATGCTTGTTCGCCTTGTCGATCGCCGTCGGCCTGACCCCCGAGATGCTGCCCATGATCGTGACCTCGACCCTGGCCAAGGGCGCGGTCTTTCTGTCGCGCAAGAAAGTCATCGTAAAGCGCCTGGACGCCATCCAAAGCTTCGGCGCGATGGACGTGCTGTGCACCGATAAAACGGGCACGCTTACGCAGGACAAGATTTTCCTCGAGCGCCATACGGACGCCTATGGCGCCGAATCGGACGAAGTGCTGGAGCTGGCTTATTTGAACAGCTATTACCAGACCGGCTTGAAGAACCTGCTGGACGTCGCCGTGCTGGCGCACGCCGAGGTGCATCGCGACCTGGAAGTCGCATCGGTGTTTCGCAAGGTGGATGAAATCCCGTTCGACTTCAACCGCCGGCGCATGTCCGTCGTGGTGGCCGAACACAACGAGCATCACCTGCTTATCTGCAAAGGCGCGGCCGAAGAGATGCTGGGCATCTGCACCCATGTGCGCCATGACGGCAAGGACGAGGTACTGTCGGACGAGCACCTGGCCGAAGTGCGGACGGTGACGGCCGATCTGAACAGCCAGGGCCTGCGCGTGGTGGCCGTGGGCGTCAAGGAGATGCCGCCCGCCAGAACCACCTACAGCATCGCCGACGAATCCGGCCTGACCCTGGTTGGCTATATCGCCTTCCTGGATCCGCCCAAGGAAACGACCGCGCCGGCGATTGCCGCCCTGGCTTCGCACGGCGTGGCTGTGAAGGTCCTGACCGGGGACAATGAACTGGTGACGCTGAAAATATGCCAGGAAGTCGGGCTGCCGGCGAAAAGCCTGTTGCTGGGCTCGCAAGTGGAAGACATGGAAGACCGTCAACTGGCCGAGGCCGTGGAAGAGCACCACATCTTCGCCAAGCTGACCCCCATCCATAAAGAGCGCATCGTCCGGGCCTTGCGCGCAAACGGCCATGTCGTGGGTTTTCTGGGCGACGGCATCAACGATGCGCCCGCGCTGCGCGCCGCCGACATCGGCATTTCGGTGGACTCGGGCGTGGACATCGCCAAGGAGGCGGCCGACATCATCCTGCTGGAAAAAAACCTGATGGTGCTGGAAGAAGGCGTGATCGAAGGCCGCAAGACGTTCGTGAACATGCTTAAATACATCAAAATGACGGCCAGCTCCAATTTCGGCAATGTGTTTTCGGTGCTGGTGGCCAGCATCTTCCTGCCTTTCTTGCCCATGCTGCCCTTGCAGCTCCTGGTGCAGAATCTGCTTTACGATGTATCGCAAATCGTCATTCCGTTCGACAACGTCGACGAACAGCAGCTGCGCAGGCCGCAAAGCTGGCAGCCCGACGACATCCGGCGCTTCATGCTGTTTTTCGGGCCCCTCAGTTCGGTCTTCGACCTGATTACGTTCGGCGCGATGTGGTATTGGTTCGGGGCCGATTCGCCGGAGCGGCAAACGCTTTTCCAGTCGGGGTGGTTCGTCGTCGGCTTGTTGACCCAGACCTTGGTGGTGCACATGATACGCACGCCCAAAGTGCCCTTCCTGCAAAGCCGGGCTTCGTGGCCCTTGCTGCTGATGACGGCGTGCGTGATGGGCATCGGGGTGTTTCTGCCCATGGGGCCGCTGGCCGGCTACTTTAAATTGCAGGCGCTGCCGCCCATGTATTTTGTGTTCTTGCTGATGGTATTGCTGGGTTACGCGGGATTGACCCAGGTCATGAAAAAACTCTACGTGAGGCGTTATGGCTGGCAGTAGCGCGCATGGCCGCTGCGTGAAAGCATGCGTGGCGGCGCAATGAGGCAAAGGCTTTTTTCAACAATAACAACCTTGACGTGATAGCGATGCTTGTTGCGCTGGCCATTTTCATTTTTACCCTGGTGCTCGTCATCTGGCAGCCGCGCGGCCTGGGCATAGGCTGGAGCGCCCTGCTCGGCGCCGCCCTGGCCCTGGCCAGCGGCGCCGTCCACCTGAGCGACATCCCGGTGGTCTGGCATATTGTCTGGAACGCCACGGCCACGTTCGTGGCCATCATCATTATCAGCCTGCTGCTCGATGAAGCCGGCTTTTTCGAGTGGGCGGCCCTGCACGTGGCCCGCTGGGGCCAGGGGCTGGGCCGCCGGCTGTTCGTCCTTGTGGTGCTGCTGGGCGCGGCGGTTTCGGCCTTGTTCGCCAACGATG
The DNA here is from genome assembly GCA_937871985.1 of uncultured Burkholderiaceae bacterium. The sequence continues at coordinate 16,243 of CALMPB010000061.1, read as the reverse complement.
GCGCCGCGCTGATTCTCACTCCCATCGTCATGGCCATGCTTGCGGCGATGGGATTCGGTTCGGCGGCGACGCTGGCTTTCGTCATGGCCGCCGGCTTCATTGCCGACACCGCCAGCCTGCCGCTGGTCATCTCCAATCTGGTCAATATCGTTTCAGCGGATTTTTTCGATATTGGTTTCGGACGCTACGCCTCGGTCATGATTCCCGTCGACCTGGCATCGATAGCCGCCACCTTGCTGGTGCTGTTCCTGCGCTTTCGCCGCGACATTCCCCGGCACTATGAAATGGCCCGGCTGAAAGCCCCAATACTCGCCATCCGGTGCAAAACCACCTTCGCGGCCGGATGGGTGGTGATGGCCGGCCTGCTGCTGGGCTTTTTCGTACTGGAGCCGCTGGGCATTCCCATAAGCGCCACGGCCGCTGTCGGAGCCCTGGCGCTCTTGCTCGTCGCCGGACGGGCCCATATTATCGGCACGCGCCGAATCGTGCGCGGCGCGCCCTGGCACATCGTCGTGTTTTCGATCGGCATGTACCTGGTCGTGTACGGCTTGCGCAATGCCGGTCTGACGCAATGGCTTTCCGGCATTCTGTCGTGGCTGGCGGGCCTGGGCCTGTGGCCCGCCGCCTTCGGAGCCGGGGCGATGGCGGCCCTGCTTTCGTCCGTCATGAACAATCTGCCGGCCGTTCTGGTCGGCGCATTGTCCATTCATGGCAGCCAGGCCGGCGGCGTGGTTCAGGAAGCCATGATTTACGCCAACGTCATCGGCAGCGACCTTGGGCCGAAAATAACGCCTATCGGCAGCCTGGCCACCCTGCTGTGGCTGCATGTGTTGCAGCGCAAAGGCGTGACGATTTCCTGGGGCTATTACTTCAGGATCGGCATCGTCCTGACCCTGCCGGTTCTAGCCGTTGCGCTGGCCGCCCTGGCGCTGCGGCTCAGTCTGAACTAGGGCCGGTTCCGGCGCCATGGGTTTCGTCATGATCAGGTCGTACTGCATGGTGTAGAACGGCTCGCCCATGATCGTGCCGTCGGGGGCCGCCTCGCCGGCTTCGTGGCGCTGGTAGTCGCCCAACAGCGACGACCTGACACCGAACACGGCGTCCGACTTCAGATAGGGGTCGGTCTTGTCGAAGACGTGGGTGATCAGGGTGGAGTAGCCTTCGGCGGCCACCATGAAGTGGATGTGCGCGGGGCGCCACGGGTGCCGGCTGGTGCCTTGCAGCAGCCTGCCCACGGGGCCGTCGGTAGGAATGGGATAAGCCACGGGCTTGATGGTGCGGAAATTGAAATTGCCGTTTTCGTCCGCGCGCAGCCTGCCCCTGCCCGCCAGCTTGTCATGGGGGTATTGCACGTCGTAGAAACCGTCTTCATCCGAGTGCCAGACATCCAGCACGGCATTGGCGATGGGCGCGCCGCCCATGTCCCTGACGGTGCCGCTGGCGAAGCAGGGTTGTCCGGCCGCGCCGTTGCTGATGTCGTCGCCATTGTCGTACCACGGCGCGTTTTCAACGTGAAACGGCCCGAACACCGTGGACTCGGTTGCCCCCTGAGGCTTCCGGTTGTTGAGCAGCACGGTCAGCATCGACATGCCCAGCACATCGGAAAGCAAAATGAATTCCTGCCGTTTGTCATTGCACATTTTGCCGGTTTCGGTCAAATACTGAATGGCGAACTCCCACTCCTGCTCGGTCAGCTCGACCTCGCGCGCAAAATCGTGCAAATGCCGGGTCAGGCCGGACACCAGCTGCTTGAGACGGGGATTCTGGCAATCGGCCAGCCGCGCATTGACGGCATCGGTAATGTTTATTTCGTCGTAATTGATCATGATGCTTCCTTCACGGCATGGGATGGCGAGACGGGCTGAGCGGAATTGCCGGCGGGGTCGAGCACCAGGCGCCTCTGGACCGGAAACAGCCGCAGGCCGAAAGTCGACTGGACATAGCCCCAAAGGCCTTGCTTGAACAAGGTGGTGATGAGAATGGCCAGGATGCCCAGCCCCACCAGATACCAGGTGCCGTAGTCCGAGAAGAACCGGTTCAGCACCCAGAAGATGACGGCGCCGAGTATGGGGCCTTCTATGGTTCCAAGCCCGCCGATGATGACGAGGAAAATGGCGAATGCCGTCCAGTTCACCGAGAAGGCGGCGTCGGGCGAAATGCGCAGATTGCCCAGAAAATACAAAGCGCCCGCCAGGCCGGCGCCCAGCGCCGCGACGATGTAGACGAACAGTTTGGTGGATTTGACATTGATGCCCTGCGACTCGGCGGCGACTTCGGAGTCGCGGATGGCAAGCAGGGCCAGGCCCTGCTTGCTGCGCAGGAACCAGTAGGTCACGGCAATGGTGGCCACTACCGCGGCCAGAGTCATCCAGAAGGTGACCGACTGGCGCGTCGCGCGTTCGATGCCGCGCAGCGCGGTCAGGCTGGTTCCCGACCCGCCGCCTATGGCCGAGATATTGGCGAAGGTAAGCCGGAACACTTCGGCGATGACCCAGGTGCCGATGGCGAAATAGCCGCCTTGCAGGCGAAAGGCGATTTTCGATACGGGAATGGAGATCAGCGCGGTCAGGACGGCGGCGACGGGAACCGCGAGGAAGGGGTTGAAGCCCAGGAAGTTGCCCATCACGACCAGCATATAGCCGCCAAAACCCAGAAAGGCCTGCTGGCCCACCGAAACCATGCCGCCGTATCCGGCCAGCAAATTCCACATGCTGGCGAAGATGAAGTAGCACGCGATCTGGTTGAATTCCTGCATCCATCCGGCATTGGCCCACCAGGGCATCGCGGCGGCGATGACCACCAGGACGACCGCCACCGCAAAACCCACCCTGCTGGCATGCGTATGACGCTGGATGGAATAAAGCCCTGGAGCCGAGGCCGGCGAGGCCAGTGTTTTTTTCATTGGATCCTCAACGTGTCTTGGGGAACAAGCCTTGGGGCTTGACCAGCAGCATGGCCAGGAATACGACATGGCCGCACCAGATTCCCCACCCTGGATCGATGCGGAATCCGATGACCTGGGTGATGCCCAGCACGATGCCGCCCACGAATGTCCCCCAGAAAGATCCCATGCCGCCGATGATGACGGCTTCGAATGCGTAGATGAGCAGCGCCGGGCCGTCGGTCGGGGCGACCGTGGTGCGCATGCCCTGCAAGGTGCCCGCGACGGCGATGAGGACGAAGGCGATGGCGGTGGCCAAGGCATAGATGTGGTGCGACTCCACCCCCATGAGCCTGGCCGTGTCGCCGTCGTCGGAGGTGGCGCGAAACGCCCGCCCCAGCGCCGTGCCGGCGAACAGCCATTGCATGGCGAATGCAATGGCGATGGCGACGATGAAGATGATGAGCGGCAGGACGCCGATGGTCAGGCCTTCGTGGATTTGCAGGCTCTGCGTATTGAGCCCGGCGGTTTCGATGGCGCGCGGATCGGCGGTGAAAATTTCCATCAGCACGTTCTGGATGACGATGGAAATGCCGAAAGTCACGACCAGCGACGGCAAGGGATCCTTGCCCAGCGTGCCGTTGAGGATGAAGCGCTGCAGGGCATACCCGATGACGAAGGCAATGGGCAGCAGCGCGAGCAAGGCCATCCATGGCGCTATCGCGCCGTGCAGCCCCAGTACAGGAAGCAGGCTCAGCGCGCCGAAGGCGGACAGAATAAGGAAATCGCCATGCGCGATATTGGTAAGCCGCATGACGCCGAACATCAACGACAAGCCCATGGCGAACAGCGCATACAGGCTTCCCAGCAAAGCGCCCTGGATCAGGACCGCGATAATGGCGATGAGAGTCATGCTTGGGCCTTTTGTTCGGACGCCGGGTTTTCGGGCAGGCCGAAATACGCGGCGGTAATCTGTTCCTGGCTGATCTGCTTCGAGGCGCCCGTCAGCGACACCCTGCCCTCCTGCAGGCAATACAGGCGGCTGGACACGTTGCGCGCCATCGTCGTGTCCTGTTCCACGATAACGGCCGTAAGGCCGCTTGCGGTAACGCTTTCCAAGGCCTCGTAGATTTCCTTGACCACGATGGGCGCCAGCCCCAGGGACAGTTCGTCGCAGATCAGCAAACGAGGATTGCTCATCAGCGCGCGCCCTATGGCCACCATTTGCTGCTGCCCGCCCGATAGCGCGGTGGCGGGCGCATGGCGGCGTTCCTTCAATATGGGAAACAGCCTGCCGACGGCGGCCAGGTTCCATGGACCCGAACGTTTGCGGTAGGCGCCCATGAGCAGGTTTTCCTCGACGCTCAGGCTGGGAAACAGGCGCCGGCCTTCCGGAACCATGGCGATGCCGCGCTGCACGATTTTTGCGGGGGTCATGCCGCCTATGGCTTCGCCCTGAAACCGCACGGCCTGCGCGGGGGCCGCCAGCAGGCCGGTAATCGTCTTGAGCAGCGTGGTCTTGCCGGCGCCGTTGGCGCCGATGACCGCGACGATCTCGCCTTCTCCAACCTCGAAATCGATGCCGAACAGCGCCTGGAAATCGCCGTAGAAAGCGGTAAGCCGATCGGTTTGCAGCAGCTTCATGTTTGCATGCCCATGTATACGCGCTGAACCTGCGGATCGTTCATGACGGCCGAAGGCTCTCCCTCGGCCAGCTTCGCGCCGAAATTCAAAACCATCAATGTGTCGGCCACGGCCAGCAACGCGTGTACGACATGCTCGATCCAGACCATGGTCACGCCTTGTTCCTTGATGACCATGATTTGCTCGACCAGGGTCTTGGCCTCGTATTCGGTCAGTCCGCCGGCGATTTCATCCAGCAACAGCAGGCGCGGGCCGGTGGAAAGCGCCCTGGCCAGCTCGAGCCGCTTGCGGTCGAGCAAGGCCAGCCCTCCCGCCAGTTGGTTCGCTTTTTTGAGCAGGCCCGTACGCCTCAGAACGTCCACGCAACGGGAGCCCGCTTCCTGTTCGGTCAGGCCGCCGCCGAAGGTTGCCGCGACCAGGCAGTTTTCCAGCACCGTCATGGCGTTGTAGGGTTGGGGTATCTGGTACGAGCGCCCTATTCCCTGGCGGCAGCGCTTATGAGGCGCCATCGTCGAGATATCGTCGGCTCCGAACACGATCCGGCCTTTGTCCTGGTGGACGTCGCCGGCAATAAGATTGAACAGCGTCGTCTTGCCGGCGCCGTTGGGGCCGAGTATGCCCAGCGTGGCGCCCTGCGGAACCGCGAACGTGATGTCGTCGGTCACGGTCAGGGCGCCATAGTTCTTGCTTACGCCTTCCACCGAAAGCAGTGTCGTCATGTTTTTCACCGTGTCAGGAAATCAGCTGCAGCTTGCCTCCGGCGGGAATGGACGGGTAGGCCTGGTTGTTGACGATGACCAGGTCGTAAGGGTATTGGCCGCCTTTTATCCACTGGCCTAGGACGAGTGGCGTCTTGGATATGTTCTTGAACGGGCCCTTGCCGCCCCATTTGACCGGGCCGACGAGGGTGTGGGCGTTGGTGGCCAGCATGGCGTCGCGTATGCCGGTGTTGTCCAGGGTTTTGGCGCGCTTCAGCACATCGACCGCCAGCTCGAACAAGGCATGGGCAAAGCCTATGGGCTGGGTCCATTGCCGTTTGGTTTCCGACTCGTAGGCGGCGCAGACTTCCTTGGCGGTCTTGCCTGTCAGCGACGACTTGAACGGGTGCGACGGCGACCACCAGACCTCGGTCGAAACGAGATTGCCCAGGTTGCCCAGCGCCTCGACGGCGGTCGGGAACAGCAGGGCCTTGCCCAGCGTCACGACTTTCGGATGAAAGCCCTGTTGCTGCGCCTGGGTAAGGAAGGTTTTGGCATCGGGCGGAATGACGACGCCTGTGACGATTTCGTCGCCCGCATTCTTGAAGGCGGCGATCTGGGCCGAGAAGTCCTGGTTCATGTTCTGGAACCGGCCCGGATCGGTCAGGGTGAAGCCCATTTCCGACAGCGGTTTGGGAAAGCCGATGTTCTTGTCGCCCCAGGCGTTGCCGTCGCCGTCGTTGGGAAACAGGCCGCCGACCTTTTTATTGGTCTGCACGCTTTTCCAGCCGTTGGTGTAGTTTTCGATGACGTCTTCCAGGCCCCAGAAGAAGTGATAGGTCCATTGGAAGCCTTTGTCGGGATTGCCCTTGCGTCCAAAGAACCACGACTGCCAGGGCACCACGGTGGAAATGCACGGCACTTCGTTGAGTTCGCAGGCGTCCGAAACCGGATTGGCGGTTTCGGGGGTGGATGAAACCAGGATCATGTCCACGTTGTCGCGCAGTATCAGATCGTTGGCGACTTCCCCGGCCCGGTTGGGCGAAGACTGGCTGTCCTTGAGCAGCACCTTGACCGGCAGCTTCTTGCCGCCGACTTCGATGCCGGCCTTGAACATCTCCTGCAGGCTGGCTATGACCCATTTGTCGGACTCGCCGAACGGAGCGAGCGGCCCTGTTTGCGGCGAGACGTAGCCGATCTTGATTTCCTTGCTTTTGGCAAAGGCGGGGGTGGCTCCCAAGGCGCCCAGGGCTGCGGTGGCGCTGGCGGAAAGTATCAGGCTACGTCGTGCTGGATTGAAATTCTTCTTCATGATGTCTCCCTGGTGAACGTTGTGGTCAGCGGGCGTAGTACGGACGCATGTTCGCGTCCACATTGACCCATACCGACTTGACCTGCGTATATTCGCGCATGGCTTCAAACCCCATTTCGCGTCCGTATCCCGACATCCCCACTCCTCCGAATGGCGACGCGGGGTTGACCCTCTTGTAGCAATTGATCCAGACCATGCCCGACTTCATGCCCTGGGCAAACTTGTGCGCGCGCTGCAGATCGCGCGTCCACAGCCCTCCTCCAAGGCCGTATTGCGTTCCGTTGGCAATGGCCAGTGCCTGTTCATCGGTGCTGAATCGCGTGACGGTGACGAAAGGCCCGAACACCTCTTCCTGGCTGACGCGGCTGGCCGGATCGGCGACGACCACGGTGGGCTCGACATAACAGCCATTGGCCAGGGCCGGGTCGGCCGGCGCTTTTCCTCCGAGCAGGATCTGGCCGCCCTCTTCGCGCGCCACGTCGCAGTACGACAGGACGCGGTCGCGCTGCTGGCGCGAGGTCAGCGGGCCCATCTCGGTATCGAGGTTCAAGGGATCGCCCACCCGCAACGAGCCCGCCAGCTTGATGAAGCGCTCCAGGAATTCGTCGGCGATGGATTCGTGCAGCACGAGGCGGGATCCGGCAATGCATGCCTGGCCCTGATTGTGGAAGATGGCATAGGCGGCGCCGTTGACGGCGGCGTCCAGATTGGCGTCGCCGAAAACGATGTTGGCGCCCTTGCCGCCCAGCTCCAGCTGCATCTTCTTGAGGTTTCCCGACGAGGCCTGGACGATGCGCTTGCCTGTCGCGGTGGAGCCGGTGAAGGCGATCTTGGCGACGTCTTCGTGCTCGGCCAGATGCTGGCCCGCGATGCTGCCCAGACCCGGCACGATGTTGACCACCCCGTCCGGGAAACCGACTTCGGACATGAGTTCGGCAATGCGCAAGGTGGTAAGGGGCGTGAGCTCGGCGGGCTTGAGCACAACGCAGTTGCCGGCGGCCAGAGCCGGCCCCATTTTCCAGCTGGTGAACATTAGCGGAAAATTCCACGGCACGACCTGCCCGACGATGCCGACGGGTTCGCGCAGCATGTAGTTTAGGAAGCCCTCTTCGACGGGAATGACCGTGCCTTCGAGCTTGTCGGCCATGCCGCCGAAATAGCGGAACGTGACGGCCGTGCGCGGCGCGTCCAGCGCCAGCGTGTCGCGCAGCGGATGCCCGGTGTCGAGGGATTCGAGCCTGGCCAGCTCTTCGGCATGGGCGTCGATGGCGTCGGCCAGCTTGAGCAGCAGATGGCCGCGATCCATGGCCGCCATGCGCGACCACCTGGGCAAGGCCGCCCGGGCCGCCTCGATGGCCTTGTCGACGTCGGCCGGGCCCGCCATGGCGACTTCGGTGATGACGGAATTGTCGTGCGGGTTCAGCGTGGGAAGCGTTTCGCCGGACTCGGCATCGACGAACCTGCCGTCGATGAACAACTGATTCCGTACCGGCAGGCCGAGCCCCTGGCCGGCCTGCATGTTTTCGACCTTCATGATCCAGACTCCTTGCTTAAAACGTAACCGGCACCTCGGGCGATTCGCCCTTCTGGATTTCGTACACCAGGTTGGGGGAACCGTTTTCCCACACCAGCAGCATGGAGCGTTTGGGGCTGAAGCCTTGATGGCGGCAATAGGCGGGCATCGCGGCCATGTCGCCCGCCTTCATGATGACCCGGGCCAGTGGCTTGCCGGTATCGCGGTGCGAGCAGTCCCAGTGGATTTCATCGGACATCTGGAAGAACCATTCGACCCTGTCGTTGCCGTGGATGATGGGCAGTATGTGCTCCTCGGTGGTGGGACACATGTAGCTGTACTTGACAACGGACGTGAACGAGGGATTCCAGGTGACTTGCGAGCGCGACAGAAAGCCGAACAGGTTGAAGGCGTGCACCTCGCCCTCGAAGCCCGGCTCGGGATGCAGCTCGGGCTCGGCCAGATCCACATCGGCGAAAGCCCTGTTGACCGGCGCGCCGCGGGCGTCCGAGCGCAGCGCAAGATCATCCGTCATGCCGACGCAGCGCTTGGCCAGTTCGCGCTGACGATGCGTGGCGGCCTTGTTGTCCCCATGCTTTCTGCCGTAGGGGCTGCCCGTCTCCTGGGGAGCGGCGAAGGGGTCGAACCCTTCGTTGGTCCAGTCGTCGAGCATTTCGACGAAAATCTCGCGGATCTGCTCGGTGGGAAAGTTTTCAAGCTTGTCGACGCCGGCTTCCTTCATGGTGGCGTTGAACGAACCAGCGAACAAATCCACCGATTGATAGTGGTTGACCGTGCCCAGGACATTGTCGAAGTTGACCCAGCCGTAGAAGAATCCCCAGGCCACGTCGCGCATGAGGGCGCGCAGATAGTTGCCGACGTCCAGGCTGTGGCTCATGGGCCGTCCGTCGCGAGTCGTCCAGGCAATGTGGGCGAAGTACTCGTCGCGCCGGAAATTGAAGGAGCCCAGCGTAAACGATCGATACCCCATGACAGGATCCGGCTCGCTGATGTCGATGGTATGTTTGATTTCTGCAGGTGCGTTCATCTCACCCTCCAGTAGCGTGAATAAATCTATGAGTGAAGCGCCGGGACGCGCCCGGCGGATTGGTCTTGATGGGCCGGTTCAGGCCGTCTGGCAGATGTCGGCCCAGCGTTCCTGCGACAGCTCGCCCTTGCAGGTTTGCAGCACGATGACCGAGGGCGAGGCCGAACGGAACTGGTAGGCGGTGTTCTTGGGCAGCATGCCCTGATGGCCGCGCGTAAGCCTCATCCAGCCCATTTTTTCGCCCTTGGGCTCGCCGGCCACCAGCACGGCGCCGTTCTTTTCCTGGTCGGAAACCTGCTGGCCTTGATCGAGCTTGATCAAGTGGATATCGACCTGGCCATCCATGCACAAGGCGAATTCGTCGTGGGCGCAGGTATACCAGGGCGATTCGCCTTCGGCGCGCAGCGTTTCAAGCACGTAGATCTGATTGACGGCGGTGACGATTTTTTCGTAAGGCCGAGCGTTGGCGGCCACTTCGAAGCAGTTGGAAAAGGCGTAGTGCTTGGCATCGTCCCCGATAATTTCCACACGTCCCTTTTCGTAGTCGTCGATGGAACCGAATTGGGTGTGATAAGTAGCGGGCATGGCTTGTCTCCTATGTCTGAAAGCATATTGGTTATGGTTTTTTTTTTATGTGCTGCCAGTGTAAGAACTGCCGCCCGTCTTGAGTAGGCTTCGATTTCCGATTGGATTGTTTGCGTTATCAGAACAGTTATGAACGCCTGCGGCTCATTCCATGTTCGTGGCCGGCGCCAGCAAACCCTTCGAAATAAGCACGCTGTCCCAGGGCTGGTCGTCGGCGTAGCGCGCCAGCAGGCTCTCGATGAACAGCCGCAATTTGGCGCCACCGCGATGGCTGCGCGAATACACGGCTGACAGCCAGAACGACGACAATGGCCAATCGGGTAGAACCGGCACCAGTTGGCCCTCGATCATGGATTTCGAGGCCACCAGGGTGGGAATGCACACGATGCCGGCGTGCTCGCAGGCATATTCATTCAGTAAATGGACGCTGTTGGAGAGCAGGGTCGGCTTGAGATCGAGGACGATTTTTTGCGGCGCGCCCTGAAACACCAGTTTGTCGCGCGTGGGGTAGCCGGAATACAGCCCCAGCCGATGACCCAGCAGATCCCGGGGATGACGCGGCGTGCCGTGCCGCGCCAGATAGGCCGGCGAGGCGCAGAATACGCGGCGCAACGGAAAGATTTTTCGCTCCACGAGATCTTCCGACGAGGGGCGGAAGATTTGCAGGGCGCAGTCGAAGCCCTCTTTGATGGGATCGACCACGGCATCGTTGACGAAGATGTCGAGTACGATTTCAGGATAGCGGTCCTGGAACTCGCGCAGATGCGTCGCCATATGCCCCAGCGTGAACCCCGGCAGCGCGTGCACTCGCAGACGGCCGGCCAGAGACCCCTTGAGTTCGCGCATCTGGTCGGTGAGCGCGTCGGTGCGCCCCACCAGATCGATGCAGTCCTGCAAAAAGGCCTGGCCGACTTCGGATAGCCGCACATTGCGGGTATTGCGGTGGAACAGGGGCGCGCCGACGAATTCCTCGAGCTGCTGCACGCGCGCCGTGACCACCGACTTGGACAGCCGCATCTGCCGGGCGGCCTCGGCAAAGCTCTGGGCCTGCGCCACGGTGACAAACGCCTCGATGGTGAGAAAGCGATCCATATTCCGAATAATAAAGAAACACCCCGGAGATGGGCAACAGCGCGGCGGAGAATTTTTGCGGCGGGTTTGCGGCGTATAGAGGGCTTATCCGAGGAACGCAACTATAGTATGGTTTACCCCAGAAACATAACTATAGTTCTTGACCCGTTTTTTTTTACAGCGTAGAGTCCAGCCTGAGTTATGCTCTGCGTCATCAGCCCCGGACAGCTTCATACGATGGCGCGCTCAGGGCTGTAAGCTCGAATAAAAATACGATTCAGTCCTTATTTATCCCAGGAGGATGCATGAAAGTCCACTTCAAATTGGCTGCCCTTGCGGCCGCAACCACGTTTGCGGCATTGAGCGCACCCGTCATGGCCGATATCAACGTCGGTATTTCGCTGTCGTCGACGGGCCCGGCGGCCGCACTGGGCATTCCGGAAAAAAATACCGTGGCCTTGCTGCCGGACACCATCGACGGCCAAAAGATCCACTACATCGTCCTAGACGATGCCACCGATGCGGCGCAAGCCGGCAAGAACGCCCGCAAGCTCGTCAACGACGACAAGGTCGATGTGATTCTCGGTTCGTCCTCCACCCCTCCTTCGGCCGCCATTGCCGAGGTGGCCAATGAAAGCAAGACGCCGCAAATCGCCGTCGCGCCCCTGGAGCTGCCGCCCAGCAAGAACACCTGGGTCTTCCGCGCGCCGCAGCATATTCGCCTGATGGCCGAAGCGATCGTCGAGCACATGAAAAAACATGGGGTGAAAACCATGGGCTTCATCGGCTATACCGATGCGTACGGCGAAAGCTGGCTCAAGGAAATCACGGCCGCCGCCGAAGCTCAAGGCATCAAAGTCGGCGATGTCGAGCGCTTCAATCGCACCGACACCAGTGTGACCGGACAAGCCGTGAAGCTGGTCGCCTCCAAGCCCGACGCCATTCTCGTCGCGGCATCGGGTACGCCTTCGGTGCTGCCCGAGGTCACATTGAAAGACCGCGGCTTCAAAAAGCAAATCTACCAGACGCACGGCACGGCCACTAAAGAGTTCATCCGCGTAGGCGGCAAGGCCGTCGAAGGCACGATTCTGCCGGTCGGCCCCGTGGTCGTCGCCGATCAGTTGCCCGCCGCCAGCCCAACCAAGAAGCTCGGTCAGGACTACACCAAGCGCTACGAAGAAAAATACGGCAAGGGTTCGTTCTCGTCGTTCGGCGCTCAGTTCTACGATGCCTTCCTGTTGTTCAAGGCCGCCGTGCCGGTCGCTCTCAAAACGGCCAAACCCGGCACGCCCGAGTTCCGCCAGGCATTGCGCGACGCCCTCGAGAACTCGAAGGAAGTCGTGGCGACCCATGGCGTCTTCAACATGACGCCCACCGACCATTTCGGCCTCGATGCGCGTTCGCGTGTTCTGGTCGAAGTCAAAAACGGCGACTGGAAACTGCTGAAGGACAGCGTCGCCACCAAGAAGTAAGCCTGTTGCTTCGCGCGGCGGCGTTGCCGCCGCTGCGCACGGCCGGCCCGCCTCGTCACAGGCGGGCTTTTCTTTTCATTGATCGAGATCAATGACGGAACGCGCCTTCGCCGCTAGAATGGATCCGAGGGCGCCGGGCTACTGCCTATGGGCCCCGCGCATATTGCCTACTCGTCACAACGGAGATTCTCATGATCGTAAAAATTGCCCTGGCCTCTTTGCTTTCCTTCGCCGCCCTGCCCAGCCTGGCGGCGCAATGCGAGGCAACCATTGAAGGCAACGATGCCATGCAATACAACACCAAGGAAATCGTCGTCGATAAAAGCTGCAAGGAATTCACCGTGCACCTGAAGCATGTGGGCAAGCTGCCCGCGGCAGCCATGGGACACAACTGGGTTCTGACCAAAAGCGCCGACATGCAAGGCGTGGCTACGGACGGCATGTCGGCCGGACTCCCCAACAACTACGTCAAGGTGGACGATGCGCGCGTCATTGCGCATACCAAGGTTATCGGCGGCGGCGAATCGGCCTCCGTCACCTTCGATGCCTCCAAGCTCGAAAGCGGCCAGGACTACAGCTACTTTTGCTCTTTTCCGGGGCACTGGAGCATCATGAAGGGCGTGCTCAAGCTGGGTAGCTAGCAACCCACTTATCCACAAACTCTGTGCATAAGTGGGCTGGGCAAGTCATGGTTCCGCCACACAACGGTAACACTTGCGCGGGCTAGAGCTGGGTTGGTTAAAAATCATACAAAAACGCTTTCGCCGGATGTCGATTCATGGTTTTCCCTAGTGCGGATATCTGGACGATTCAAAGGCTCTTTCAGTATGATATTAGTTATGCTTAATAATCATTAATTATCATAAGCATTTGGTCGCTGCCGTGCCCCGTGCATCAAGCCAGGCATCGCAGCGCACCATGCTTTCAGCACGCTTCATCCCTTATCAGCCCATATCAAGGACACCCGCTCAATGACCATCAACCAGGGCGACGAGCTTTGGCGCCCAAGCGCCGCTCAGATCAGCGAAACACGATTGGCCGCCTACATGCAGTGGCTAAGCTCCCGGCATCATCGCAAGTTCGACGGCTACCAGGATCTTTGGCAATGGTCGGTCGACGATCTGGAAGCCTTCTGGACATCCATCTGGGAGTTCTTCGATATTCAGGCCGACGGCGATCCCGTGCGGGTATTGCCCGTGGCCAGCATGCCGGGCGCCAAATGGTTTCCCGACGTGCGGCTCAACTACGCCGAGCATGTGTTCCGCAATGCCACATCCGCTCATCCCGCCCTGATCTCGCGCTACGAAAACCGCGAATTGCGCCAGGTGTCGTGGCAGGAACTGGAAGAAGCAACCGGCGCCCTCGCGGCCACCCTGCGCAGCCTGGGCGTGTCGGCCGGCGACCGGGTCGTGTCGTACATGCCCAACCTGCCGGAAACGGTGGTGGCCTTCCTGGCCTGCGCCAGCATAGGCGCCATCTGGTCCAGTTGCTCGCCGGAAATGGGGGTTTCCGTCGTGGTGGATCGCTTCCAGCAAATTCAACCCAAGGTCATGTTCGCTGTCGACAGCTACAGCTATAACGGCAAGGTGCACGACCGCAGCGCAACGGTGGCCGAGCTGCTCGAAAAGCTGCCTTCCATTCTCAAGGTCGTGCACGTGGCCGGCCCCAATTCGGCAGCGCCGGCAAAGGCCTGGCCCGAGGCCATGCCGTGGGAGCAAGCCATTGCCAAGCCCTCCCCCCTCGCCTACGCGCGCCTGCCGTTCGACCATCCCTTGTGGATCGTCTATTCGTCGGGCACCACGGGCATGCCCAAGGCCATGGTGCATGGCCACGGCGGCATCGTCCTGACCCACCTCAAAACCATGCAGCTGCAGCACGACGTTCGCCCCGGCGACCGCTTCATGTTCCTGGGCAGCACCGGCTGGATCGTCTGGAACCTGATGGTGGGCAGCCTGCTTTCGGGCGCCACCGTCATCCAGTACGACGGCAACCCCACCTACCCGAACTCCGAAACGCTGTGGCGTTTCATCGACGAGCAAAAAGTCACGCATTTCGGCTGCGGCGCCGCCTTCCTCATCCAAAGCAAGAAGGAAGGCATCGAGCCCAACACCCTTGGGCGCTTCGATGCGCTGCGCACCATCAACTCCACCGGCTCCCCCTTGCCCCTGGATGCCTACGAATGGGTTTACGCCAAAGTAAAGTCCGATCTATGGCTGGCATCCATCAGCGGCGGCACGGACATCGCCTCGGGCTTCGTGGCCAGCGCGGCCTGCCTGCCGGTCAATGCCGGCGAAATCCAATGCCCTGAGCTGGGCGTCGCCGCCTACGCCTACAACGAGGCCGGGCAACCTGTGCTGAACGAAGTCGGCGAATTGGTCATCACCAAGCCCATGCCTTCCATGCCGCTGTATTTCTGGGCGGACGAAGGCGGCAAGCGCTACCGCGAAAGCTATTTCGACGAGTTCGAGGGAGTATGGCGCCACGGCGACTGGATACTCTTTACCGAACGAGGAACCGCGATTATTTACGGCCGCTCCGACACCACCATCAATCGCTACGGCATACGCATGGGCACCGCCGAGATCTACCGCGTCGTCGAAGCGCTTGCCGAGGTCAAGGACAGCCTGGTGGTCGACCTGGAATACCTTGGCCGCCCATCCTTCATGCCCCTGTTCGTGGTCACCCGGCCGGGCGTCGTGCTGGACGATGCGCTAAAAGCGCGCATCAAGGAGCAGGTTCGCAGCAAGGCTTCGGCCCGCCATGTGCCCAACGATATTTACCAGGTGGACGAAATCCCCCGCACGCTGACCGGCAAGAAAATGGAATTGCCCGTGCGCAAGCTGCTGCTGGGCTCGCCCGCCGAAAAAGTCGCCAGCCCCGATGCAATGGCCAACCCGCACAGCATGCAGTATTTCGTCGAGTTCGCCCAGCGGCTTGCACAACAGCCGGCTGGTGTGTGAACAGCGCCGGCCAGGCATTTTCGACGTTTGCTTATGAACTCAAAGGAAACCACCTTGGCGGACGAAGCGCCCCTGGATCAAGGCCCCATGCCCGGGCTGGTCGGCTATAACTGCAAAAGGGCTTTTGCCGCCATAGATCCGTTTTCCGACGAGCGCATGGCGGGCTACCTGTTGCGCGCGACGGATTTCGCCGTGCTCAACCTTTTGTATTTCAATCCCGAGGTCAGCCAGAAACAGGCGGCCTCGGGCATCAATGTATCGGCTCCCAACCTGGCCCCCATCCTCGACAGGCTGGAATCGCGCGGGCTCGTTCAACGCCGGCGGCACCTCGACGACAAACGCTTCCAGGCCCTGTCGCTGACCGCCGAAGGCCGGCGGTTATATGTGGAGGCCGAAAAAACGGCGCTGGAAATAGAACACGAGGCGACCCGCATGCTGAGCACGGCCGAGCGCAAACAGCTTATCGCCCTGCTGCGAAAAATCTATCTAGCATGATCGGCGATGCTTTCGTCATAATGCCAATGATTTACCATGATACTGGCGTGCCGTTTTTTTATCGCGAATATAACCGCGCCGATATTGCAACACCGCCCAACCCGCGCCCTGCCGTCCTTTTCTCCATAGAGGTTACCCATGAATGTCCTGCTTGTCCCAGTCGATGGATCGGAATCGTCGCTCAACGCACTGCGTAGCGCGCTGGCCATGCTCAATGGATCGGATGGCCAACTGCACGTCATCAGCGTGCAGCCGCCGATCATGTCGAGCAATGTCAAGCGCTTCATTTCAAGCGAGATCATCGACGGCTACTACGCCGAGGAAGGCGAAAAAGCCCTGGCGGGCGCCCACGAGCTTTTACGCAATACCGACACCGCCGCGACCATCAGCGTGCAAGTCGGCCACGTGGCCGAAACCATCGTCGAATACGCCAAAAAGCATGGATGCAATCACATCGTCATGGGCACGCGGGGCATGGGCCGGGTAAAAGGCTTGCTGCTCGGATCGGTCACCACCAAGGTTTTGAGCCTGGCGGACGTGCCGGTTACGCTGGTCAAATAGCCA
>CALMPB010000060.1 GCA_937871985.1 uncultured Burkholderiaceae bacterium | reverse complement strand
GTCAGCTCGTCACCGAACGACCCAGTCTGACGGACTTGGGTATTCATGGCAGTTGCTTAGTGACAATACGTCCGGATACGTATCCGATCAGCGCCAGCTCGTTAGCGTGGCTCAGGAGCTGGTCCAGGTCGACTATCGCTCGCGTAACACCAGACTCGTTGCCTTCAGCGGTGCTGAAAGGTACTGCGACAAGGATGTCTTCACCGGGGATGAAGCCGCTGCCGGTGATCTCGAAGAGGCGAGGTGGCCTGCCGCGCCGAGCACGACGATTCTTAGACGACACGGACTGTGTCTCTTCGGTGATTGGAGCGTTGGTCGCACCTCGTCTGGAATAGATGATCTCGGTGAAGACTCGGCCGTCACTTTCGCGAACTTCAAGACGAATAGAGCGAGTGCGTTCCTGTGTGAGCGCGTCGAGCAGCTGCCCGAACCGTTCCCGGCTCCAATGATCTGCGTCAACCGGAGGAGGAACATCAACACCGTCGAATGTGGCGCTGACTGTACCCATCTCTCCGACGTTGACGACCGCCAGCGGCAAGTCTACAAGTGGGGGTTCGGGCTGAATTTCTTCATCGTTCTGAGTGCTCATGCTTCTGAGGTGCACGCCAACTACCAGCCGCAACATCGGCGGTTCAGGACAGAAATTGAAACACCCTCAGCGCTGTTCTCAAGTCGCTGAGGGTGGTTCGGTCTAAGGGCAAGTTCAAGAGAGCGACGATTGGTGGTGCTCTTGATCCCAAATGGGATTGTCGTAGCAGAAACCCCCAGAATCTAGGCCTGCGAGGATGAGCGCCTCAGCATTTCTTGGCACCTCAGCAGCGAAGACGCGAGCAGGTACTTCGCCGTACGTATCTGCTTCGGTGATGCGAAGTAGCGCTGCGACTGCGACGTACTCATCTGGATCGAAATATCGGCCTTCAAGCACGTAGCTTGGTCCCGTCAAAGTCGGAGGGATCGAAGAAGGTAGCAACAGCCCTCTTCCGAATGCGTCTACTTTTGCGTTCATTCCTGGATGTATCACGGGGTGTTCCTTTCGGGTGTGGTCATACGACCAGTGGTGTCAAAGAGTTCAAGCTCTGCTGGGTGTAGCTGGTGCTGGCAAACGAAGGATCTATCTTTGATGCGCCACAGGCCTTGGCCAACGCCAAGACCCGGCAGTAGCTTTTGCTCGGTACCGGTGAGCCCGAGAGCTTTCGCGGTGACTCCAAGCTGATCGGATTCTTGGCGGTAGATGATCCTCGTCTCGGCATTCGCAAGCAGGGAGTTCGCGAGCGCGCGCATCGCTGAACCTTGGTCTCCAACGTTTTCGAGGTCGGTGATCTTGTGGAAGATCAGCATGTTCGCGATGCCGTAATGCCGTGCGAGCCGCCAGTGTGCATCCATCCGCTTCAGTAGTGCCGGGTGCGACATGAGACGCCAAGCCTCGTCGTAGATGCACCAACGCTGACCCCCGTTGGGGTCGAGTAACGCTGATTCCATCCAGGCTGATGAGCAGGTCATGAGCACCGAGATGAGCGTTGAGTTCTCGGCGACCCGTGACAGGTCGAGGGAGATCATCGGCAGGGTCGGGTCGAACTTCACTGTCGAGGGCCCGTCAAACAATCCGGCGAGGTCACCAGCAACGAGTCGGCGGAGAGCGTGCCCAACGAGACGGCCGTCTTCTGCGAGGCGTCCATCCGGGTCTACCTCAGCTGATGGGTTGAGAACGCGATCGACCACCATCGGCAAGATCGGCACCGCATTTTGCCGCACAGTTTCAGTAAGCGCGGTATCGATCGCGGTGTGCTCCAACGGAGTGAGCGGTCGGTCGAGCACGGTCTCTGCGAGCGCACCGATGAGATCACGACGGCGCGCTGCCACGGTCGACGCCCATGCATCATCGCTCATTCCTGACGGGCGATATCCCTCATCGAGCGGATTCAATCGTGTCGAGAGTCCATGCCCGAGAACGATGGCACGACCACCGACTGCTTCAGCGACTGCGGTGTGCTCGCCCTTGGGGTCGCCGGGCACGTAAACGCGACGCCCGAACGGGAGCGACCGTGTGTAGAGGCTCTTCGCAAGCGATGACTTGCCCGACCCGACGATGCCAGCGAGCACAAGATTCGGTGCGGTGATGAGACCGCGCGCGTAAAGCACCCAGGGGTCGTAGACAAAAGAGCCACCCGAGTAGAGATCCTGACCAACGAACACACCGTCAGAGCCAAGGCCACCTTCAGCGAGAAATGGATAGGCACCCGAGAGTGTTGCTGAGGTGTCTTGGTGACGCGGTAGCTTGAACCTACCTGGCGAACGCAACTGCGCAGGGCCAGGTTCACCGGCGTTCGGAAGGTAGATGGTGGATCGGCGCTCAGCTTGTTCGGCTTCAAACTTTGCGCGCGCATAAGCCTTCTCGATCTTGAATTGTTCGTTCTGGAGCTTCTCTGCAGCTTTGCGGCGTTGCTTGCGCAGATGGCGCTTCTCTGACGTTGGAGCGACCAGCACGGAAGTGTGCAGCCGTTCGGCATCATCTCGATTCACAGCCCCAACCCTCTCGCTCGCTTGACCGCGGCAATGCACGGGTGCTCAAACCACGATGACTGCGACGGGCTCAAATCATGGGCAACCTCAGTAGCGTGAAGAATGTTCTGGTCACTGATCGCATCGCCGGGTGAAATCTCGTGGAGACGGTAAAGGCCGACATGCCCGAACGAATGGCTGAACGTCATGTCGTAGTTGCCGCTACGCACTTCCTGCTCCAGCGGACCTGTTGGTGGGAGGTCGTAGACGTACCCGTTCTCAAGCGCTGCCGGTGTGGTCTCGTCCCCGTAGTCCCAATTCTTCAGGTGCCCCAGTGCAGCATCCACGCCCGCGTCATCGATCATCTGCAGAACTTCACCTGCTTCTTCACCTTGCAAGAAGCAGACGCTTATCCATCGGCGCACCGCGACCTGGTGCTGAGACGGTTCTGCGTGCCAAGCGATCCGGCCAGCTGCTGACATCGCCGCATTCAAACGGTCCTCGGCTTGGTCAATCAGTGTCGCTGCCTGATGCAGCTCGTCGGCCGCAGCCAAAGCGTCTTTCGAGCCCGCAGCGTGATCACCACTGTCATCGAACGCTCTGGGACGGTTCGATGCGTGAGCAGTTGCGAGCTGGTCAAGGACCTGACGAAGAGATCGCACACCGGACAGCATGTCGCCGAGCACTCCGTACATATCTTGTGGGTGCTCGAACCCACGACTAGCGTGGGCGAGCCCGCGCAATGCTTCAGACGCTTCACCGGCGTCGGCACCGGGATCATAGAACGTAGGCATGAGTAACTCCCATTTGGTGACAAAGATCTATGCCCAGTAGGTGCACGGCAGACACCATCGTGTGCCGAGTCATAAGAGATGGATAAGCTCAGGGCTTATGGCTGTCTCTCTTGGAATGGATCTCACGCTTTCGAACTACCGTTCAGATAACGTTGAAGTATCGGATGACCTTGTCCTTTGGCGTTACCTAGACTTTCCAAAATTTCTGGACCTGATTACGACGAGTACGCTCAAGATGCCTCGCGCTTCTTCAATGGAAGACGGTTATGAAGGCGTGCTAGGTCCCGCAGCCACCACGGCCAATCTCGAAGCTTGGAAAAAACGCGGTGAACCAAGCTACTTGAGGAATGTCTCTTGGAATCAGGAGCTTGGGGAGACCTTCTTCTGGAGGGAGCGGACATACATCTCTTGTTGGAACGCCTTCCCCGGTGAAAATGCTGGACTGTGGCGAATCTATGGTGATGATAAAGGCGTTGTCATCAAATCGACGTGGGGTGCGCTCAAGAACTCGTTAACCAAGAAGTCTGATTGCGTTTCCGAAGTCTTCTACGGCGCTGTCAAGTACCGAGATTTTGACAATGATCCATATTTCACTGACTCATACACTGATCAATATTTTTCGAAACGCCACGAGTTTATTCACGAAAACGAGTTCCGGCTCGTTGCCCAAGACAACTCACGTAAACATAACTACGAAGAACCCGATGCGTCGGATTTGCCTAGATTTGCAACTCTGGATTGCAATTTGAATGTCTTGATAGATGAAGTTGTCGTGAGTCCTCGACTTGGTGGCTGGGTCCAGGACGGTGTGAAGACGGTTTCTGAGAAATTCGGAGGACGTTGGAACGTGCGTCATTCCAACCTTTATGACCCGCCTGAACAATCCTCAACTAGGTTCTAGGGTGATTAGATCACCCGACACAGCGGCAGTGCCGCGGCGGTGAATGCTTGAGCCTGTTGCCCGACAAGCAAGCGAGTCTCACAGGATGCTTGGATCGCGGCCTGTTCGATAGCCGCGACGGCTGCATCGAGTTCTTCGGCACTCCCTGCCGAGACGCTGATCAGCCCCGTGTAGCGGAGTACGCCGTGGCCTGCAGTGAGGTCAGCTTCTTGTTGCAGTACGTCGTTGAATTCGGCAGTCTGTGAGGCGTCTTCGATTTGGCCGATGCGTTGACGTTGAGCGGCGTCTGAAATGTACTCGGTCTTTTTCTTGCGGATGTCGCGGGCCGCCTGATCCGACCGCATTGGTGTGCACAGCAGAGAGAATGATCGCTGGATGCCTGTCGAGAGTAGCACTGGAGCGAGGAACCCTGGGTAGACCATCGAGCGTGGCCACTCGCTGATCCACAACACCGCGTGATGGGCTGAGTCGGTACGGAGTTTCGACCATGACTCGTTCACCGCGACCGGGCCAGCTGTCGCGAGTGACTGGCCGAGTTCACCATGTCGCTCAAGCGTTGCTGCAACGGCGGGATCGTAGGCGGAGCGCAGGATCACCGCGATTTCACCGCATGTCAGCCACTGCGACGGCGCGAGATCGGCAGACCGAAGAGCTGCGATGAGTGTAGACATTTCTTGTCGCAGAACCGTGGCTCCACCGCGCACTCCGCCACCAGCGGTACGAATCTGTCTGGCTGCGGCGTGCATGTCGAGTGAGAGTGACAAGGTGGTTGCGTGTCGCTCTCCTGCGGGGCCTGCACGGTCGATGAGTTCCGCATACGTTGTTGATGCCCAGGTGTCATCGGCGGTGCCGTGAGCGGCCCACCATTCGGCGAGTCCGGTGCCTGAGTCGGGCAAGGTGCGCTCCAGCACCTGCAGCATCGAGATTCGACCAGATCGGCACACGGTCGCGAGCACTCGCCCCCACGAGGAGACGCGACGTTCTTGCTCGCCCGGGTCGAGCAGTACGAACGCTGGGTGCGTGACGGTCAGCACCGCGGTGAGTGTTGCGGCGGCGGGGTCGTGGATCATGCCAGCACCCGTCGCGGGGTCTTCGTATTCGCGCAGTCGTGCCGAGTCACCGGGCAGCGCGAGTGTTCCTGCTGGTCTCGGTGTGATAACGCGGCGACGGTACAGCAATTGCCCGCCAGTGGTTTTCCAGATCCACCAGAATGTGACCGGAATCCACTCGGCTACAGGGCGACCAGCAACCGGAACCCAGGTGAGTGCTGCAGCGAGCGGAACAATCGGTGCAGTGAATGCGAGAAGCATGCCGCCACCGGCATAGAACGCCCACACTATTGATCCAATGCCAATGCCGAGAGTGAAGAGTTGCGAAATCGAGAGTCCAAGCAGCACCCCTCGGCGTGTGAGTCTGGAGAACTTCACCGGTGTGAGTTCACTACCTGATTTGGTTCGAGAGTTATTCGATGACATGACTTGCTACGCCTTCGTTGGATTCGGGGCAGGTGTTGGTGCTGGCGGCCGCGGTGGCGCAGGATCAGCCGTTGGTGTCCTCGGCTGAGGCATCGTAGGCGCAGGCGCGACGCTTTGCCCAGCACCGCCAGCCGCGGTCTCTGCGACACCACCAACTGCGCCACCGACTTTTGGACCTGCGGTCGCAGCACCTTTGACGACTTCGGCTCCGATGACTGCTGCAGCAACTGGGCCAGCAGCAGCAGCGCCGCCCGAGCTTCCGGCGGCTCCTGCTCCTGAACTTGCAGCACCACCTGATCCTGCTGCTGTGGGTTTCGCTCCTGCTGCGCCAGCGGGAGATCCGCCACCAGTTGAGCCGCTAGATCCACCGCCATCGAGTACTTTCTTGATTCCGTCACCTTGGGGTTTTGCTGGCACCGGGATGGGGCGATTGACGGCGTTCTTCGCGTCTTGCTCGCTGCCCATTGCGTGGTAGAGGTCGAAGCCGAGGAACGAGATGAACCGGTAGACCATGTATGGCGCAAACGCGGCGATGAACAGCAGCACGATGCCACTGATGGGTTCGGTCACCGCAGCAAGGTCAACCGCGATCGGTGTTGAGATTTGCGTGATCGCGATCAGGAACACGACGACGAGCACGAGCTTCGAAACAATGAGCGCGATAACGAATGCTGCCCACTTGCCAACCCAGCTGCGGGTGACATCCCACGCGGCCCCAGCGAGAGCGACCGGTGCGAGCACAATCGCGACCAACAACAGCGCTTTGCGGATGAGCAGTGAGAACCAGACGATCGCGACCGCGCAGATCATGAGCCCGGCGAGGAAGATCGTGATGATCGCTCCG
>CALMPB010000059.1 GCA_937871985.1 uncultured Burkholderiaceae bacterium | reverse complement strand
CAATACGGTCGGGCGCGACTTTATCGTTGGCGACCTGCACGGCTGCCTGGATCTGCTGGAGGCAGAACTGGCGCGCATTAAGTTTGAACCTACTAAAGATCGCCTGTTTTCCGTGGGGGACCTGGCTGACCGCGGCCCGGACTCCATGGGGTGTCTGCGGCTTTTGCGTGAGCCGTGGTTTTACGCCGTGCGCGGCAATCACGAGGACATGCTAATTGCCTACATCTACCCCGCTGCCCGGCCCTATGCCTTCGACAACCCGGGCAAGGTGTTTTTTCAAAATGGCGGACGCTGGGTACTTGATCTGGACGCGGCAACTGAAAAGGAGTTGATGCATGATTTGCTACCGCGCGTCGTGGCGTTGCCCTACGTCATTACGGTGGGCGAAGAGGCCTCGCAGTTTCATATTGCTCACGCGGAGCTGATGACGGGACGTATTGAGGAGGGAGAAATTTGGTCTTCGCTGGCAGGTTTGCCCGTGGATCAAACCCCAAGACGGGTTCTAACGGATGAGCTACTCACCGATGAGGTGCTGTCGGCCATGGTCGAGCCGCTCACATGGGGCCGGCGGTTGGTGGGCCAGGTGAAAGTAAAGGAGTGCGCAGAAATCGAGACGCCTGCTGGAAAACTACTCGTGAGTCAGCAACCCATGCGTCCTGGGTTGTCGTTAACTTATGTGGGACACACACCGTTGACGTACATGGTGCTGCACCAATCACATCTGTTTGTTGACCGAGGCGCTTATGCCAGAGAACCAGGTACGTGTTTGTTGGTGTTGTGCCATGACGATGTTCGAGCAAGGTTGCAATAAGGCCTCAGCAGTAGGTAGGTTAGGCTCAAGCACGAATGTATCAGCTTAAATTGGCCGTTTGGACTCCTCTTGATGATGGACTAAATCCGATCATGAGCTGACAGAGTGAGGCAGGCTACCGGTGGGTGCTGAGAAAATGATGTGCTGACTCTCTAAGTCCGGCACATCATTAAGCCCAGGGGCATCGACATAGGATGTACCGTTAGCACACTTAAATACATGTGTTTCCTGGCCTGTTTTAAGTGCAACTCCAGAAATGATTTCCGCTAGTGGCTCCATCGACCATTCTGTTGTCCCGTTCATCCTGGGCGGGCAGGCCATCTGTACACCTATTGTCTTAATGCAATTACCGTGCTGCTCAATCAGAGTCTCTATGTCTCGGGGTAAATAGATCATCAACGTATCAGTCCTGTCTGAAACCCCGTCAGAGAGCACATAAGTTACCCAAAACCACGGGGTATTCATCCGCCACTCGATAAAACGCCAGCTTTTTGAGCCCTTTTCAAGCCAGGCACCCACAGGGATTTCTGCGTCTTCATTGGTGTAAAACATCGATGCTCCAAGTGGTTAGCAGTGATCGAATTAGTGTTCGGCTCGCATGTATCGATGGCGCAAATGTGCTCATGCTGCCACAACAGTTTGCGCGCTTCGCAATCGAATCAATTCCGGAGGAAGTATACAAAAACAACCAGCCAATGTCACTCATAGTGGGTGAACTTATATAGCGTGGCTCTATTCAGCGTGTACTCATAGCATTCCGTAGTATGAATGACAGGCACACACTACCAATCTCTCCACTCGTTCTTTTTGGCCGTCGGCTTGCGCAGCTGCGTAAAGCCCAAGGCGTATCTCAAGAACAACTTGCACTTATTAGCGGAGTCGCTCGCAGTTACGTCAGTGGAGTGGAGCGAGGGCAGCGCAATATTTCACTTCTCAACATTCTGCGCCTGGCTCAGGCATTGAATTTGCCTGCCACGGCTTTATTAGAGCCGCCAGCGGAACAAAAAGCTTAGTTTCACAGCAAACTTTGGTTGCTTTCATCAGAATAGTGGCGTTGGCTACGATGTTCTGCGCGTAATTACTTTTCCTCCTGCGGACCACAGCCGCAGTTTTTTAGGCAAGTCCACGATCAATTAACTGTAGCTGTTTTGATGCTACCCATCCCATAATCTAAATTTTCCTTGTCTGTTTTCTATAATTCCAATATTATTGAATAATGGAAACAAAGAATATTATTTCGGCTTTATCAGCGCTTGCTCAAGAGTCTCGTCTTGCTGTGTTTCGACTGCTTGTGCAGGCGGGGCCACAAGGCTTAGCCGCGAGCAAAATTGCTGAAGCGTTGGCACTGGCGCCATCTTCGTTGTCGTTCCATTTGAAAGAACTGACTTACGCTAATTTAATCACGCAAACTCGTGAAGGGCGTTCGCTAATCTATTCGGCAAATTTTGAAACGATGAATGGCGTATTGGGTTTTCTGACCGAAAACTGTTGCGGTGGAAATCCGTGTACGCCGGTTTGCATTCCTGCGTGCTCCAACGAGATACTTTCATCATGACGCTCCTGCACATACACGTTTTCGCTGCCAAACCGCTGATTAAGGCGATTTTCCCTCGGGTGTTGTGTCGCTTTCAGTGCATCACACTTTAATCATGAGCTGTTGCTAAACCAAGAGATTGCAATGACTGAAAAAACGTATAACGTGCTGTTTCTGTGCACGGGTAATTCGGCACGTAGCATCATGGCGGAAGCTTTGGTAACCACGCTTGGTAATGGCAGGTTCAAAGGCTATAGCGCCGGCAGTCAGCCAGGGGGAACGGTAAATCCATTTGCCCTTGAAAAAGTACAAAAGACCGGTTACCCCTTGGATAGGCTGCGTAGCAAGAGCTGGGACGAGTTTGCCAAGCCTAACGCACCCCATATGGATTTTATTATCACGGTTTGCGATAACGCGGCAGGGGAGGTATGCCCCATTTGGCCTGGGCATCCCGCTTCAGCTCATTGGTCGTTTCAAGATCCCGCCGCAGTGGGAGGTACTGATGACGAAAAACGTGCCGCCTTTGATAAAGTGTTCAGACAGATGGCAACACGGATGCATGCGTTTATCAGTTTGCCCTTGCATAAGCTGGATAACGTAGCTATCCAGCAGGAAATTAGAAAGATTGGCGACCCTTCGATAGTCGCGATATAGCTAGTAGCCAAGGCTTACCAGAAGCCAAGTCTGGATTAACTGCAGCCTGGCGGGCGCATTTTTACACGGAATTGCTTTATGTCTTCATCTTCTCCCGCGGCCCTAGCCGAAGGGTTGGCACCGACTATCGGTTTTTTTGAACGCTATCTGACCGTTTGGGTTGCTCTTTGCATTGTGGCCGGTATCTTTCTAGGGCAGGCTTTGCCCGCGCTTTTTCAAGGCATCGCCAGTCTTGAAGTAGCCAAGGTCAATATCCCTGTTGGGGTTTTGATTTGGGTCATGATTATCCCCATGCTTATCAAGATCGATTTCGGCGCACTGGGGCAGATCAAGAGTCAGTGGCGCGGCATTGGGGTCACCCTGGGCATTAACTGGCTGGTCAAACCTTTTTCAATGGCATTTTTGGGTTGGCTGTTTATCCGCCATCTTTTTGCCGACTGGCTGCCGGCGGACCAGCTTGATAGCTATATCGCTGGCTTAATCTTACTGGCCGCCGCGCCCTGTACCGCCATGGTCTTTGTATGGAGCCAGCTTTGCAAAGGCGATCCGTACTTCACGCTGTCGCAAGTAGCGTTGAACGATGCCATCATGATTGTTGCGTTCGCGCCGCTGGTGGCATTGCTGCTGGGGCTGGCATCCATCACCGTGCCGTGGGACACATTAATGACCTCGGTCGGTCTGTACATTATCGTCCCTGTTGTTCTGGCGCAATGGATACGCAAGGGGCTCCTGGCAAAAGGGCAGGTCGCCTTCGAACGAGTTGTCTCAAGCCTGGGGCCGTATTCCATTGCCGCGCTATTGTTGACTTTAGTCTTGCTCTTTGCCTTCCAGGGCGAGTCCATCGTGAAACAACCGCTGATTATTGCGCTGTTGGCAGTGCCGATTCTAATTCAAGTGTTTTTCAACTCTGGCCTGGCTTATTTACTGAATCGCAAGCTGGGTGTGCCGCATTGCGTGGCCGGCCCGTCCAGCTTGATTGGTGCGTCCAATTTCTTTGAGCTGGCCGTTGCCACGGCCATCAGCCTGTTTGGTTTTCAGTCCGGAGCCGCCTTGGCCACGGTGGTGGGCGTTTTGATTGAAGTACCGGTCATGCTGTTAGTGGTCAATATCGTGAATCGTTCCCAGTATTGGTACGAAGCAAAAATTTAAGCAGCGATTTCTATTATGAATATCACCATTTATCACAATCCAAAGTGCGGAACCTCTCGCAATACCTTGGCTTTGATTCGTAATGCCGGTGTAGAACCCACTATCATCGAGTATTTGGAAAACCCACCGTCCCATAAAGAACTAAAGGACATGATCGCAGGCGCGGGATTAACCGTGCGCCAAGCGATCCGCGAAAAGGGCACTCCATACGCTGAGCTGGGCCTGGACGATCCTGCTCTATCGGATGATGAGCTGCTTGATGCGATGCTGGCCAACCCTATTCTTATCAACCGGCCGTTTGTGGTTACACCCAACGGCGTGCGTCTGTGCCGGCCTTCGGAGTTGGTGCTGGATATCCTGCTTTTACCGCAGAAGGGCCCCTTTGCCAAAGAGGATGGTGAGCTGGTTATCGACAAACAAGGCCGCAGGGTGGCAGTTTAATGGATACGCTTTCTCAGCTCCCCAACATCAGCGCTGCCCATTTAGATATCCCAACTGCGGAGAAGCTGGAGCCGCCCAAGATATCGACGCATCCGCCTCGTATTTTGCTGCTGTACGGCTCGTTGCGTGAAACATCCTATAGTCGATTGCTTACTCTCGAAGCGCAACGATTGCTCCAACACTTCGGGGCGGAGACGCGAGTATTCGATCCACACGGCTTGCCCATGGTCGATAGCGTCACTGCCGATCATCCCAAAGTCCAGGAGTTACGTAGACTCTCGGAGTGGTCCGAAGGCCAAGTGTGGTGCAGCCCGGAACGGCATGGCACTTTGACCGGCGTTTTTAAATCGCAAATTGATTGGCTTCCGCTTGAGCTAGGGAGTGTTCGCCCAACGCAAGGCCGAACGCTGGCCGTCATGCAGGTCTCAGGCGGCTCACAATCATTCAACGCCGTCAACGCCTTGCGTGTTTTGGGGCGATGGATGCGGATGGTGACCATTCCCAACCAATCATCGGTAGCCAAAGCGTTTCAGGAGTTCGATGAGAAGGGCAGAATGAAGCCTTCGGCGTATTACGAGCGGCTGGTGGATGTCATGGAAGAACTTTACAAGTTCACGCTCATTATTCGTGATCGGTCCGAGTATTTAACTAGCCGGTACAGTGAGCGCAAAGAAGCCGAGCCACCGCTGATTGCAGAATTGGCGGCGGTCGCCATGAGCCATGAGGCGAATCAAAATACCAGCTAAGTTGTAATGACTCTTGGTAGTGTGCTGCCAGCAAGTCTATACTGGACAAATGAAATTCTGGGTCAAAATAGCTACATGTATTTTGATGACGTGGGTAGCCATGGTAGGTTCCCCTGCGCAGGCAACTGTTTGTCCTGAGTTGCCTTCGACCAGTCTTCATTCACAAGTCCTAGTCGGGTTCTCACCTGGCATAGCATCTTCCTGCCGCGTGAACCTGCGAGGCGCTACGTCCTTAGCTGGATCAATTAGCGGCGCTTGTCTGTCGTGTGGCTTAGCGGCTTTGCCAAGCACGCCTATACCGTTTGCTATCGCGGCTTCACCTGTTTATGGGTTGCCAAACTATCCATTCGTCAAACTATTTATCCCGGAAATGACGTCTCCTCCTCCACGCTCGGTATTTGCTTCACGAATCTGAGTCGACTCGGCCAGAGTCTGTTTTTAAATTTAGGAGAGTCACATGAATACGAAAGCAATACTTATTGCGCCCCTAACGGCGCTGCTATTGGTTGTCAGTGGGGTAGGCCTGGCAGCCACGCCCAGTGGCGATGACACC
This sequence comes from uncultured Burkholderiaceae bacterium, assembly GCA_937871985.1. The sequence goes on along the minus strand of CALMPB010000059.1, from coordinate 2,592 downwards.
GCAACCATGCCGAATCAATCCAGCATGATGCAGGATGGCGGCGCGCCCAGAATGGGCCCTATGATGCGTGGCGGAGTGGGAGGCATGATGGGTGGCGGTATGATGGGGATGATGGGCGGTTGCCCCATGATGGGGTCCGCTAGTGGACCCAACGCGAAAGTCATGATGCAAATGCATGGCGAAATGATGCGCGCCATGGGTGACATCATGGTGAAATATGCCGATAAACTTGAAGTGCAGCCCTCGACTAAATAACTAGACGTAGTGCATAGAAAGGCGTCATCCCTTTGTTGTTGGCGATGACGCTTAACTGACACCGGCTACTGTTTTTTTAACGCCGTGATGGTGTAAGTGCCATTTAGGTTTTCCAGGCGAAATTTTACCTTCTCGCCTTCTTTGGCTCCTGTAACCATCGCAGCGTCTTTGGCTTTGTAGGCCATGGTCATCGCCGGCATGCCGACATCTTTAAGCTCACCGTGCTCGATCGTCAGCATTTCAGTTTGCCGGTCTACCTTTTTAATCGTCCCATTGGCTAGGGCGGTATCCGTAGTAGTGCTTGGTGTCGCCGGGTTGGCATTCATGCTCATACCCATGCCCATTTTCATATGGCCAGCGGCGTTCATATCCATTTTCATGTCATCGTTTGCGTAGACAGTCGTGGCCATTCCCAGTGCCAAGCCGACTGCGATTAAGTGACGGATTAGTTTATTCATAAAGCGTTCTCCAAAATGAAGGGATGGCACGTATGTGCCAGAAGTACGTCATGTCATTGACGATTTAAATCAGGGTGGTTAAGGCGCCGTCGCTGTAGCAAAAGCCAAGCCGCGGGGATTACAAACATCGACAAAATAGGGGCTGTGACCATGCCACCGATCATCGGCGCGGCGATGCGCTGCATGACTTCCGAACCGGTACCGTGGCCCAGCATGATTGGGAACAGCCCACCCAGGACAACGGCAACGGTCATGGCTTTGGGGCGGACCCGAAGCACGGCACCCTCGCGAATCGCCTCTAACAAAAGAGACTCGGTCAGTGTTTTACCCGCTTGCAGGCGAGTGTTTAACGCGGTTTTCAGATACAGCAGCATCACAACGCCAAACTCGGCCGACACGCCCACAAGCGCGATAAAACCGACGGCCGTGGCGACCGAAATGGCGTGGCCGAGTATCCAGATCAGCCAGAAGCCGCCGACCAGTGCAAAAGGCACGGTGAGCATTAGTAGCAGGGCATCGGCGGCCGAATTGAAGGTCAGGAACAAGAGGACAAAGATCAGGGCAAGCGTCATGGGCACCACTGTTCGCAGCTTTGCTTCGGCGCGTTCCAGATATTCGAATTGCCCGGACCAGGCAATGGAATATCCAGCCGGTAGCGTAACTTTCTCGGTGACGGCCTGCTGCATCGCCTTGACCGCCGAGGAGAGATCGGCGTTTTGAATGTCCACGTAGACGTATCCCGTCAATCGGGCGTTTTCGCTGCGTATCATGGGTGGCCCATCGGTAATCTTCAGGTCTGCCACATCGCCAAGGCGAATTTGAGCCCCTTTGTCGGTAACGATAGATATCTGACGTAGTTTTTCTAGTGAGTCGCGTATTTCACGTGGGTATCGAACGTTGATCGGGAAACGCTGACGGCCATCGACCACCTCGCCCACGTTTTCACCGCCTACAGCCGAGGACACAACCGATTGAATATCTGTAATCGCCAAGCCATAGCGAGCCGCCGAAAGGCGGTTGATATCGACGTCAATGTAGTGGCCCCCGTTTAGGCGTTCCGCCAACGCAGAGGTCACACCCGGCACATTCTTTACCGCTGCCTCGACCTGCGTTGCGATGTTGTCGATCTGCGCCAGGTCGCTGCCCGAAATTTTGACCCCAACTGGGGTCTTTATTCCCGTCGAAAGCATATCCAAGCGATTTCGAATAGGAGGTACCCAGACATTTGTCAGCCCCGGTACTGTGACCGTTCGGTCCAGTTCGGCGATCAACTTTTCGGGCGTCATGCCCGGGCGCCACTGGTCGCGGGGCTTGAACTGGATGGTGGTCTCGAACATTTCGAGCGGGGCCGGGTCGGTGGCGGTATCGGCGCGTCCGGACTTTCCGAAGACCGTGGCCACTTCAGGAACCGTTTTAATCATGCGGTCGGTCTGTTGCAACAGTTCAGTGGCCTTTTGGGCGGAGAGGCCAGGCAGCGCGGTGGGCATATACAAGAGGTCCCCTTCATCGAGGGCCGGCATGAACTCGCTACCCAAGCGCGACAGGGGAACCAACGTCACTGCCAGAGCGACAATGGCCAACCCGATGACCGCCCAAGGTCGTCGCAATGTCGCCTCGAGCAACGGGTGGTATAGCCAAATCAATACGCGGTTGATGGGGTTGGACATTTCATGGGGGATACGTCCGCGAATGAAGTAGCCCATGAGGACGGGCACGAGCGTTACAGAAATCCCGGCTGCGGCCGCAATCGAGTATGTTTTGGTGAACGCGAGCGGTGCGAACAACTTACCCTCTTGCCCTTCAAGTGAAAAAACGGGAATAAAGGACAACGCAATAATGAGGAGCGAAAAGAAGAGGGCGGGTCCAACCTCTGCCGTTG
>CALMPB010000058.1 GCA_937871985.1 uncultured Burkholderiaceae bacterium | reverse complement strand
TGCCGCCGGCACGGAAGGCCGCGGCGCGGGCGGCTGGGCCGCCGCGGACGGTTGGGCCGTCGCAACGGATTGCACCGAGGTCTGGTCGGTGGCCAGTATCTCCACTCCGCCGTTGACCCGGCGATTCGATACGATCATGGCATCCGGCCCCAGCGCCATGCGCACCTGGCGCATGGCTTCGCGGCTGGTCGCCCCAAAAAAACGGCTTATATTCACGCTTGAGCACCACCTATCACCGTCGTCACGCGCAATATGCGTTCGTCGGGAATTTCAAAATTGGAAAGCACGCCCATCTGCGGCAGGTGATGCCGCAAAAAGCGCGAAAGCGAAGCCCGCAACACCGGCGGCACGACCAGCACCGGCGCATCGCCCCTGGCTTCCTGGTCGCGCACCGCGCGCTGGGCGTCCTGCAGCAGGGTTTCGGCCAGCCCCGGCTCCAGCACACCGCTGGTGGTCAAGGCCTGGGCCAGAACGCGTTCCAGGCGGGAATCCAGGCCGATGACACGCAAATCGCCTTCGCCCGGGAACCACTGTTGAACAATGGCTCGCCCCAGAGCCACGCGCACCAGGGACAGCAGTTCGGTGGGATCCGGCCCTGTTCCGTTGGCATTCAGGGCGGACAAACGCGGCGCATGCTCGGCCAGGGTCTCGATAATCGTGCGCACGTCGCGGATAGGCACTTCCTCGTCCAGCAGGCCGCGCAGCAGTTTTTGCAGCAGCGACAGGCTGACCGTCTTGGGCACCAGATCCTCGACCAGCTTGGGAGCTTCCTTGGCAATGTGGTCGAGCAATTGCTGCACTTCCTGGCGGCCCAGCAGATTGGCCCCATAGCGATGCATCAAATGATTCAGGTGGGTGGCGATGACCGTGCCCGCATCCACCACGGTATAGCCGGCGATCTGGGCCTGCTCGCGCAAGCCCACGTCTATCCAGACGGCGGGCAGGCCGAAGGCCGGGTCGGTCGTGACCTTGCCCGGCAGCTTCATGGCGACTTCGCCCGGATCGATGGCCAGCCATTGTTCGGGCATGGCCACGCCATGCCCCACCTCGACGCCCGACAGCAGGATCCGGTATTCGTTGGGCTTGAGCTCGAGATTGTCGCGGATGTGCACGACCGGCGGCAGGAAGCCGACCTCCTGCGCGAACTTCTTGCGCAGGCTGCGTATGCGATGCAGCAGCTCTCCGTTCTGGGCATGGTCGACCAGAGAAATCAGGCGATACCCCACCTCCAGCCCCAGGGGATCGACCAGCGCCACGTCGTTCCAGCTGGCCTCGGCCGCCGCCGCTTCCACCGCCGCCTGGTTCTTCAAGGGCTCGTCGGCGATCTCGGCCTGCTTCTGCAATTCGCGCTTGCGCACCATCCAGCCTGCTCCGGCCAGGATCGCCGCCAGCAGCAGGAAGGCGAAATGCGGCATATTGGGTATGAGGCCCATCAGCGTCAGGATCGCGGCCGTAATGAACATGACGGACGGATTCGCAAACAGCTGGCTGACCATCTGCTGGCCGACGTCCTCGTCCGTCGCCACGCGCGACACCACCACGCCCGCCGCCGTCGAAATGACCAGGGCTGGAATCTGGGCGACCAGGCCATCGCCGATGGTCAGCAGGGTATACACCCGGCCCGCGTCGGAAAAGCTCAGCCCATGCTGAGCCACGCCGACGATCAGGCCGCCGATGATGTTGATGACCATGATCAGCAACCCCGCGACCGCGTCGCCGCGCACGAACTTGCTGGCGCCGTCCATGGAACCATAGAACTCGGCTTCCTGCCCCACCTCGGCACGGCGCTTGCGGGCCACGTCCTCGCCGATCAGGCCGGCGTTCAGGTCGGCGTCGATGGCCATCTGCTTGCCGGGCATGGCGTCCAGGGTGAAGCGGGCGCCCACTTCGGCGATACGGCCCGCACCCTTGGTGATGACCACGAAATTGATGATGACCAGGATGACGAACACGATGATCCCGACCGCGAAGTTGCCGCCCACCAGAAAATGGCCGAACGCCTCGATGACCTGGCCCGCCGCGTCGGGCCCTTTGTGCCCGTGCATCAGCACCACGCGCGTGGAGGCCACGTTGAGCGCCAGGCGCAGCAAGGTGGCGAACAGCAGTACGGCGGGGAAGGCCGCGAAATCCAGCGGCTTCTTGGTGAACATGGCCACCAGCAAGATAATGACCGACAGGGAAATATTGAACGTGAACAGCAGATCCAAGATGATCGGGGGCAGCGGCAGGATCATCATGCCCAGAACCATCAGGATCAGGACGGGGCCGGCCATCAGGCGCGCGTGCTGCAAACCGTTGCTTTTAATCAGGGTAAGAATGCTGTTCATGAATTATGGGCAAGAGTTCCCGCGCCGCCTTGCGGATCGAAGCCGGCGGGAACGGACAAATTGGCAGGCCTGGAAGGCTCGGATCCAAAGCCCGGGTTCCAGGTGCGAAGCTGATAGACCCAGGCCAGGACTTCCGCCACGGCCGAATACAGCTCGACCGGAATCTCCCGGCCAAGCTCGACATTATGATGCAGGGCGCGCGCCAGCGGCGGCGCGCTGAGCATGGGAACCTTGTTTTCCTCGGCCAGCTGGCGGATGCGCGCGGCCACGAGGCCCGAACCTTTGGCAACGACTCGGGGCGCTCCGCTCTGCCCCTCCTGGTAGGCCAGCGCCACGGCGTAATGGGTGGGGTTCGTGATCACCACGTCGGCGCCCGGCACTTCGGACATCATGCGCCGCCGCGCCATGGCGCGCTGCTGCTGGCGGATGCGCCCTTTCACGTGCGGATCGCCGTCGCTTTCCTTGTGTTCCTGTTTGACGTCTTCACGCGACATGCGCAGCTTTTTATAGTGGCTCCAGAGCTGCCACGGCGCATCGATGGCCACGATGAGAAACAAGGCCCCCACGATCAAGGCGCAGCACAAGGTCACCAACTGCAATCCCCTGGCCAGCGCCTCGCTGGGCGTGGCATGCATCAGGGCAATCATCTCGTCCCGATAGTGCATGATGACCATGGCTCCTATCACTCCGATGACGCCCGCCTTGAGCAAGGTCTTGACCAGCTCGACCAGGGTCTGCGCCGAAAACATGCGCATCACGCCCTTGAGCGGGTTCAAGCGCTCGAACTTGGGCTCCAGCGCCTTGGTCGAGAACATGAAGCCCCCCAGCGCCACCGACGACAGCACCGCGACGACCACCAGGGTGCCGAACACGGGAACCAGGCCCTTGACCGCCTGCCAGACCGAATTGGCCGCGACGGCGGTCATGACCGCCGTATCCTGGCCCACCCTCAGGTCGAACCACAGTCCCGAGCGCAGGATGCCGCGCAGCGTGCGGAACAGGTAGTCGCCGTTGAACCACAGCGCCGCCACCCCCGCGGCCAGCAGCATGAACGTATTGAGCTCGCGCGAACGAACGATCTGCCCCTCCTCACGCGCCTTTTCCAGGCGCCGCGGAGTGGCGGATTCGGTTTTTTCGAGATCGCTGTCCTCAGCCATGCAAATATCACAATCGTGCCATCGTCGACATCATTCTATAGATGCCCGCGAAGCACGATAGGCGAAGCAACGCCTATAAAGGCGCTTAATTCAGGCTAAGGAGCCCCCCGCTCCGGAACCAGGGCGAGCCCGGGCCGGGACAGGCCCGGACCCGGCCTCAAGCCGCGGCTTTCGCCATGGCGGCGCTGGCCAGTTCTTCGAAGCGGTTGTAATCGACGCCGATGCGCACCGCTCCCCAGCGCCGATGGCCGACATCCACGGGGAGGGAAAAGTCGGTAATGATCTCGCCCGTATCGCGCATATGCGTCTGGCACAAGACCCCACGCTCGTTCCTCACGGCCGCCAGGCTGAAGGCATCGTCGAAAATACGCTTGTTGCGCACGTGCACGGTGTCGTGCGCAACCTCGCCGGTGGGCTGCTTGCTGTAGCGGGTATTGTGAGACGGGCAATACCCCTTGCTGTCGATAAGCACCGAATACATCCCCGCCGGAATGGAATCGAGCACGTTGTCGAGCATTTGCTGGAGAAGCCGCTCGATGACGGCATCATATAGCGTGTTGTACCGCGCCGGATTGCTGCCCGGAATGCGCCGGTATTGCTGGTCGAAAATATCGACGCCCTGGGCATGGGTTTGCTCGAGCAGCCTGACGCACGACTTGCGCATGCCGCGCAAGGTCGAAGCCAGCCAGTCGAACGCCGTGTCGCCGGTTCGCAATGCGGTCAATTGACGTTGCAGGCTTTCGGTCTTGGAGCGCACCCCCTGCACCTGATCGCCCATGGAAGCCATGCGGGACTGAACATCGGCGCTGAGCACGGCAATGCGGGATACCGCGCGGCTCATGTCGTGATTGGTGCTGTTCACCTGGGCGACATTTTGGGCCACCTGCCCCATTTGCCGATCCATGTGGCGGAACTCATCCACGAAACGCGCGAAGTCGCCTGAAAAACTGCCGACCACCCGCTCGGAAGCGGCCATGTCCACATGCATGGCATCGGTCTTGCCCCGGGTATCGGCGACGAGGCCGAGGATTTCGCCGGCATGGCGGACGATATCGCCCGTCGCCGAGTTGACGCGCTCGGCCAGCTTGCCGACTTCGCTGGCCACCACGGCGAACCCCCTGCCCGCATCGCCCGCCCGGGCCGCCTCGACCCCCGCGTTCAAAGCCAGCAGATGCGTCTGCAGGGCAATGTCCTTGATGAGCCGGCTGGTGTCGTCCACCGACTGGGCCCGCTGGCTGAGCTGGGAAACCACCTGCGAAAACGTTTCCATTTCGGCGGCGACGCGGCCCACGCGCTGCTGCAGCTCGGTAAGCTGGTCCAGCGTTTTATTGGCGGCCTCCAGTTGCGCGCTGCAAGCCTGGGCGATGTCGTTGACGCCGGCCGCCGTTTGCTCGGAAAGCGCCGCGATCTGGCTGCCGCTGGCGGCCAGCGCCTGCGCTTCGCCGGCCTGTTCGGATGCCATGGCCCGGCACGCCTGGGCCTGGGAATCCAGGCGCGCGGTGTTCAGGGCAATGTCGATGCTGGCCTCGCGCATGGAGACCAGGCCTTTTCGAACCACCGACAAGAACCGCGACAGCGGCAACGCCAACGGGCTGAACGTCCAGGCCCGGTCGGAAAACGTGGCCCGCCCCGACGTCAGTTGCCGCAGCAAGCTGAACACGCCCAGGGTGCGCCTGTTTTTATGCTTCATGCTCCGCCTCCTTGTAAATTTCAAAGTGACCCGCAACAAACATACTGGCCGGCAAACTTCAAGGCCATGATCCCGACACGCTGCCGGATCGGCAATCCTTATAAACCCAGGCTTGCCAGCAAATCGTCCACCTGATCCTGGCTGGTGACGACATCCACCTTGCCGTCGGTGTTGACTTGCGGCCCGTTCAACAAGGAACGGGTTTCCTCGCGCTTTTCCTGCGGGACGTTATCGATCAGCACTTGCACCAGTTCGGTTTCGATGGCGCCTATCACGCCCAGCATGCGCATGATCACTTGGCCGGTCAGATCCTGGAAATCCTGGGCCATGATGATCTCCATGAGATTTTCCTGGGCCTTTTGCGTTTTCCGGGGGATTTCCTTGAGCAGGGAGCGTGTGTCGTCCACCAGCTCGCGGGCCTGGTCGAGCTCGACCGGATGATCGAACCAGGCCTGCCAGCGCGCATCCAGGCTTTTGGCCTGGCTTTGCAGTTGCTCTTGCATAGGCTGGATTTCCTCGGCCGCGTTCAGCACGCGGTTGGCGGCCTGCTCGGTCATGCGGGCCACGTAGTCGAGACGGTCGCGCGCATCCGGTATGGCTTCGGCCGCTTCTTTGATGGCCTGGTCCAGGCCCAGCTCGCGCATGCTTTCACGCAGCATGCGCGTCAGTTGGGCAATCTTCAGAATCAGGTTTTCGGGAGGTTGAGTATGATCCGCCGCGGCGGAATTTACTGCTGTATTCATGCCATCTTCCTCCTCAGAATTCGAGCTTCTCGAAGATTTTGTTCAGCTTCTCTTCGAGTGTGGCCGCGGTGAACGGCTTGACGACGTAACCGTTGGCGCCGGCCTGCGCCGCTGCGATGATGTTTTCCTTCTTGGCCTCGGCGGTGACCATTAACACCGGCAGTTTCGCCAAATTGGCGTCGGCGCGGATTTCCTTGAGCATGACCAGCCCATCCATATTGGGCATGTTCCAGTCGGACACCACGAAATCGAAGTTGCCGTTGCGCAGCTTTTCCAGGCCCATGGCGCCGTCTTCCGCCTCGTCGACGTTCTCGAACCCCAGGTCCTTGAGCAGGTTCTTGATGATCCGGCGCATAGTGGGAAAGTCGTCAACCACTAGAATTTTGATGGTTTTCTGTACCACTTGATACTCTCCAAAAATAATAAACAGCCATCCCGATGAAGAACTCCGGCCCGGAGCAAGAGGCTTGCGCCTCGAGCCCGGGCCAATCCCGCATCAGACCCGATGGCCATACGATCCCGCACTTTTCAATAAACGTTCACTGATATTGGGCAACGGCAAGGCCTCGTCGGCGGCGCCGATGTGCAAGGCTTCGCGCGGCATGCCGAACACCACGCACGTCGCCTCGTCCTGGGCGTAGGTAATGGCGCCCGCCTGCTTCATGGCCAGCAGGCCCAGCGCGCCGTCCTTGCCCATGCCGGTCAGCAGCGCGCCCACGGCGTTTTTCCCGGCCACCTGCGCCACCGAATGGAACAGCACGTCGACCGAGGGCCGGTGCCGGTTGACCGGTTCGCTCTCCTCCAGGCGCACGACGTAGTTCGCCCCGGATTTTGCCAGCTTCATGTGCGCCACGCCGCCCGGCGCCAGATAGACATGCCCGGGCAGCACACGCTGGCCGTCCTCGGCTTCGTGAACCTGCACGTCGCAAAGATTGTCCAGGCGCTGCACGAACGACCGGGTGAAACCCGCCGGCATGTGCTGGGTAATGAGAATGGCCGGGCTATTGGACGGCATGGGCTCGAGCACCTGGCGGATCGCCTCGGTGCCCCCCGTTGAGGCGCCGATGACGATCAGCTTCTCGGTGGTCGAGAACACATGGGTAAGCCGCCTGGCCGGCGCCGCATCGGCCGCGGGCGCCTGGCGCGGACGGGGACGCGAATGCGCCGCGGCGCGGATCTTGTCGGCGATGAGGTCGCTGTATTCCATCAGGCCGTCGCGCAGGCCCAGCTTGGGTTTGGTCACGAAATCCACCGCGCCCAGTTCGAGCGCGCGCAGCGTGACCTCGGAGTTGCGCTCGGTCAGCGACGACACCATGACCACGGGCATGGGGCGCAGCCGCATCAGCCTTTCAAGAAAATCCAGGCCGTCCATGCGCGGCATTTCGACGTCCAGCGTCAGCACGTCGGGGTTGTGCGCCTTGATGAGCTCGCGCGCCACCAACGGGTCGGGAGCCACCGCAACCACCTCCATGTCGGGATGGCTGTTGATGATTTCAGTCATCAGGCCACGCACCAGCGCCGAGTCGTCCACACACAGAACACGGATTTTTTTCATGGGCAGGGCCTTTCACAATTAACGCAGAATGCAGTCACCATGACACTCAGGACACAACGGTATAGACAGTCTGGCCGCGCAGTTGAAACGCCTTGGTCAGATAGGTGAAGTTTTCGGAATGCCCCGCGAACAGCACGCCGCCTTTTTTCATGACCGACGCGAAGCGCTCCAAAATACGGGTTTGCGTCGGCTTGTCGAAATAAATCATGGTGTTGCGGCAAAAAATCGCATCGAACTTTTGATCCGTCGGCCAGGAAGGCGACAGCAGATTGAACTGCTCGAAGCGGATCATGTCGTAGATGGACGGCTTGACCCGCGCCAGCCCCGCCTTGCTGTCCTTGCCGCGATGAAAATATTTTTTAAGATAAGGCTCGGGCACGGTCTTGACGCGCTCCAGCGAGTACACGCCGCGTCGGGCGCGCTCGAGAGCCTGGGTATCGATATCGGTGGCCCAGATGGAGGCACTGTCGTCCGCGCGCTGCAAGGACTCCCGCAGCGTCATCGCGATGGTGTAGGGCTCTTCCCCCGTCGAGGCAGCCGCGCACCAAATGCTGATGGGCGACTTGCGGGTCCGCACGAACTCGCTCAGTATTTCAAAGTGGTGCTGCTCGCGGAAAAACGCGGTGTGGTTGATGGTAAAGGCATTGATGAATGCATTCCATTCAGGCGACGACTGGTTTTGCTCGAGCACCGTCAAATACTGCGCAATGCTCTCCAGGCCGAGTTTACGGCTCCTCGTGCTGAGCGTGCGGGCGGCCATCTCGCGCTTGTGGTTGCCCAGCATGATGCCGGCCCGGCGCTTCAGCAGACGCGCTGCGTGCTCAAAATCATCCTGCCCAACTTCGGGTTGGGCAGGAATGAGAAATTGATATTGAGGAACTGACATTCAGTACGGCTATCCTTGAGAGGCCAATTGAAGCGACGCCGGTGTCTCGATGGCGTATGCGTCTTCGTCGTGCCTGTCCTGTTCCAGTTGCGGCGAGGCGAGGTCGATGATTTCGCTGGCGTTGATCTTGAACACCGCCACCGCCT
>CALMPB010000057.1 GCA_937871985.1 uncultured Burkholderiaceae bacterium | reverse complement strand
CCTGAAAAAACGCTACGATCCGAAGGGGATTTTCTGTTCGGCATTGCGCGGCCGCGATTCAGCATGACGAGGCATGGCGCGAGCGGATGAGAGTCCAGGCCGCGATCAAGAGCGCGTGCGGGAAGCGCCGCGTGAGACTGGTTGCAGTGCCGGTCGCCGCAGCAGCGCTCTGAACTAAATTAGGCGCATTTCATAATGCAAAAAGCAATTTTTGGCAATGGACTGCCGGATCATCTTAAAGTTAAATCTTAAGTTTCGCTTCAAATTTAGTTCCGGTTTTTTACGCCTATTTAAAAAGCAATCTTATTTTGGAACTAAACTTGACTCATTGATGCGGGATCAGAATTATGCTGGGCTTCTTGAGGCTGCACCCGAAAAGCGTCTAGCTTAATGTACTGAATAGGACCATAATATTTACCCTAACGGATATCAATGAGCAACTGCCAAACCCTGAGACAACGTAGCCGCAACATCAAGTTTTAAACCGGCTCATTCGGAAGAGGGAGATTCTTCTGAACAAGGAACATCTATCGCCTCGTAATGCGCAACGCCTTCGTCTTTTCGATGCCTATCGAGGACGAGGACGTAGAAATAATAATCTTTTTTTGGTCTATAGCGTAAAGACGAGTCGGGATTGGGTGCTACCAAGTGACAGGCATTTGGTGCATTGGATTCATTATTTAGAAACAAATCCTGAGGTTAAGACTTTCGACTTTACATCCGAATGCGATTGGGATGGCGATCACCTCTGGGTCGTTGACGTCATTCTTTCTAATGGCACCCGAATAAATCATCAGGTCGGGCGTGGTGCAGAAGAAAATGGCGAACTAATTGCACTGCAAAAAGGCTCTTGGAAAGATCAGGCTTCACGCTTGGAGAATCGTGTTTTTACCGACGATGACCTCCAGCCTTTTGTAAAATCAAGCCTGCATTGGCTAAAGGCCATCGGATTTGCAGCAGCCTTGCGGAACTATGAATACCCACATCAAGCCCTTATTCTGCTTGAGTATTTCAAGCAATACAAAAATGGGAACCTTGGACAGATTCTGAAAGATCTTAATGTATGTGAGCATGAGCCGGCTGTAATTTTGGGGTTGGTAGCTCGCCTCGCCATTAAGGGGCACATCCAGCTAGACCTTGCTGACGGCAGCTTCGGGTACCGTACCCGCTGGATCTGGTCCGTCAAGGAGTATTGATATGTGGACAAGAAGGTCCGCACTCACGTCGGCATTGCCTATTGCACTCTGGCCTACTGTCAATAGTCAAGCCTTGAGTCCCGAGCAAGCGCGAAAGTTTGCTGCTCACAAGGAAGCAATGCAACTCTATTTTGCCGATGAGCGGGTTGACGACATTGTGCATAGAACGGGAGTGCCAAGACGGAACTTAGCGCGTATGGCGAAGAAATGTTTGTTGGAGGCGCCTGACGGGAGGATTTTTGGCTTTCGGGCACTCATTCCGTATATACGGACAAGTTGTTATCAGCGCCATGCGCAAGTGCAAGACAAGCGTCAACATCAGCAGGGTGGGCAGGCCGGAGCATTAGGTGCCACGCTCGTACGATTTCCAGATTTAGAAGATGAGCTCGTGAAATGCATCAAACAGGATAGCAAGCACAAGCAGATTCCAGAGAACAAGCTTCGAGCGAAAGATCTTCATCGGCTCTTTATTCAGTGCGTAAAAGGGAAGGGAGTATCTGAGTCAGAGTGGCCGTTTACAACACAGTACCTTGGGGTGCGCACAATCCAGAAGTATATGAACCGAGTGCTTAATGATAATTTTTCTCGATCGGTTTTTTCTCGTGAAGGGTCTGCAGCCAAAGCACATATGAACGTCGGAACGGGACATGCTTCTTTCCTTACGTTTGAAGAACCTTATGATGCGGTGGAAATAGATGCATACAAGCTAGATGCTCACTTTACTGTTGCTTTCGAAACCCCTGAGGGAACGGAAACGGAAGTTCTATTAGAGCGTTTATGGTTGGTTGCTGCCGTTGAACGGGCCTCAACGGCTATGCTTGCTTATGACATGGTCTATCGAAGTGAAGTGACTGCGGACAATATCTTAAAAGTCATTCGGGATGCCTTAACAAAGAAATGGCAACCCAAGGCTTTAACCTTGCCACTGAACTATCCGCCTGGAGGAGGATTACCTAGCGGCATAATCCCAGAAGCTTATGGCGCAGTATGGAACGTGCTTTTGTTCGATGGGGCGCTGGCCCATCTATCAAGTGCTGTCCATGATCGTGCACGTAAGGAGCTTGGCTGTGTTATTAGCTGGGGGGCTCCCGGGCACTTCGAAAGACGCCCGAATGTAGAACGCACTTTTCGGCGTATAGCGGATGATATTTTTAAACGACTACCCTCTACGACGGGATCGAATCCATACAACGGTAGGGCTCCGGACGGAGAAGTCAAGGCGTTACGTTACAAAATTCGAGCCAATGAGGCCGGGCAAATGCTGGATGTGTATCTTGCCCAGCATAATGCGACCCCCTGCGAAGGTATTTCTTTTCTTACGCCACTTGAGTACATCAGGCATTTTTTGAATGATCAGTACGCGGGTTTTGTGCTGCGTACGCTACCTGAAATTAGTAAACAGGGAGCGAATATGTTTTCGGTTACCGAAGAAGTCACCGTCCGCGGAAGTATCAAAGATGGCCGTAGACCTTATATACAGCTCGATCGGGTTCATTACACCAGCCCTGTGTTAGTCGAACTTGGCAATTTAATCGGCGAAAAAATGTTTGTCGAAATTGATGAGGATGACATGCGCCAGGTGAAAGCATTCTTAAAAAATGGTGCAGAATTAGGGTTCCTGACCGCCAAAGGACGATGGGCGGAGTCAAAACACAGTCGGCGCACACGTAAGGCGATAAACAGCCTCGTCTCTAAACGCATTCTCATTATTTCCGAATTTGACGATCCTGTACGTGTTTATCTTTCCCATTTGTCAGTACAAAATAAGCAGCGCTCGACAAGTCCTATACCCAGAAAGCAAGCTACCGATGCTACTCGGGTAGCTAAAGAGGCAAATCTGCCGTTGAAGAT
>CALMPB010000056.1 GCA_937871985.1 uncultured Burkholderiaceae bacterium | reverse complement strand
CCATCGTTTTTTGTCCTGCTACAGAGTAAATATAATGTACTATACCCCTGTATAGATTATAGTAAAAAGGAAAAATGCATGGCACACACTGCACGGGATAAAAAACCAATGCTCACTCGCATCCGACGGATTAAAGGGCAGGCTGAAGCCCTGGAGAAGGCGGTCGAGGAAGAAACGGAATGCTCGGCGGTGCTTCAGCAAATCGCCGCTATCCGGGGAGCGGTTAACGGGTTAATGACCGAGGTTTTAGAAGGACATATCCGCGAACACCTGGGGGCCGACGAGGTGTCCTCGTCATAACGCCAGCACGATATGGAACAGGTAGTGCAAGTTCTACGTTCGTATCTCAAATAAAAAATGCGCGAAAGAACAAGGATTAATTAAATGAGGTTTCAGGATGGACTGCGCCAAGCTGGAGTGCCAGCAGCCCTTGGTGCCGCTTTGCTGTTTGGGGCGGGAACGCCGATCGCGAAACTCTTGCTCAATTCGGTGAGCCCATGGCTACTGGCCGGCCTGTTGTATTTCGGTTCAGGTGTCGGCCTGAGCTTGTACCGATATTTCAGCCGGGCGCCCACGGTAAAATTCCCGCGGCACGAAATACCATGGTTTGTCGGTGCGATCGTTGCAGGTGGAATCGTGGGCCCCGTGCTGTTAATGTTGGGCTTGACCGGAATGCCTGCCTCTGGAGCGTCCCTTTTGCTCAATGCCGAAGGCGTGTTTACGGCGCTGTTAGCGTGGTTTGCATTCAAAGAGAATTTTGACCGACGTATTGCATTAGGCATGGTGGCAATTGTAGCCGGCGCCGTCGTCTTGAGCTGGCCAGGAGAAGCCAGTTTTTCTGGCGTATGGCCAATGCTAGCGATTCTTGGCGCGTGTTTTGCCTGGGGGCTGGATAACAACCTGACTCGTAAAGTGTCGCTTTCGGATGCGACCTGGATTGCTTCGGTCAAAGGACTAGCCGCCGGCGCGGTCAATTTAGTCTTAGCGTTCATGATGGGCGCAAGCATTCCGCCGTTGCCGAACTTGGCTGGAGCGCTTGTGGTGGGGTTTTTCGCGTACGGCGTGAGCCTGGCTTTGTTCGTGGTGAGTCTGCGCCATCTTGGAACGGCCCGCACTGGGGCTTACTTTTCGGTCGCGCCGTTCATGGGTGCCATGCTGGCCCTAGTCCTGGGCGACCCACTGACAGTGACGTTGCTTATCGCTGGCGCGCTGATGGCTCTGGGCATTTGGCTGCATCTAACAGAACGGCACGAGCATCTTCATAGGCATGAAGTCTTGGAGCATGACCATGAGCATACCCATGATGCCCACCATCAGCACGAGCATGACGGGTATGTTGCGCCGGGGACGAAACATCGCCATTGGCACCGACATGTGCCTTTGACTCATTTTCATGCACACTTCCCCGACGCCCACCACCGCCATCGACATTGATTACGGATAAAAGGCGCCCACTTTGCGGCACCTTTTACTTGTTGTTCTTTAACGCATCTCTTTTGAAGCGATAACACTATTTCTGCTGTTTTTTATGCTGGGCAAGCCACTGATCGAATTTCGCAATTTCTTTATTTTGAGCCGCGAGAGCGTGCAGCGTATATGATGAATATGAAACTAAAGATTTAGAATGGTTCTCTCATCCGCTTTCACCGTCGAATGCCAAGAAATTAATAAAACCGTAATGAAGTTAACAAAAACGTAATGAAACTGACGACAAATTGTCAGTTATGCGAACAGTAAAGTGTGGCATGATCAATACACCACCGTCCGGTGCGATCTAGGGCTCTACGCTATTTCAGGGTGGTGATAGCGGTCAGCGTAGCCCAATACCTAAATGGGAAAGCGGCTACGTCATGACACCACACGATCACAAGCACACTCATCATGGCCAACCCGATGACTTAAACAACGGATCAGCGCAAGTTGGCGAGAGCCACGCTAAATTTCCTGAGCCCTCGGATTCGACGTTAAAAGATCCTGTTTGCGGTATGGCAGTGACTGAACAGTCGCCACACCATCTTGAGCATGACGGCCAGCCGTATTATTTTTGCAGCACGGGTTGCCAAGCTAAACTCAGTGCTGACCCGGCCAAATACCTTCCTAAAAACCAACCAGTTGATCAACACACTGAGGCAGCCGCGCCTGGCACGATCTATACCTGTCCGATGCATCCCGAGATTCGCCAAGACCACCCCGGAAACTGCCCCAAGTGCGGTATGGGGCTCGAGCCGCTTCTGCCTACACTCGACGATGATAATCCCGAGCTGGCTGACTTTACCCGCCGGTTCTGGTGGACCTTGCCTTTAACCGTAATCGTCACAACGTTGGCCATGTTCGGTCACCAACTGGGCTGGTTTGGCATGGTCACCCAAAGCTGGATCGAACTGGTGCTTTCCTTGCCTGTCGTGCTCTGGGCAGGCTGGCCGTTTTTTGTGCGCGGCGTACAGTCCGTAATCAACCGTAGTCCCAATATGTGGACACTCATTGGCTTGGGAACGGCGGCGGCTTTTATCTATAGCGTGGTGGCCACCGTTGCACCGGAAGTCTTTCCTGACACGTTCTTGTCCATGGGGCGCATCGCGGTGTATTTTGAAGCCGCCGTGGTCATTATTTCATTGACGCTTTTCGGACAAATCCTTGAGTTGAAAGCCCGCTCGCAGACCTCGGCGGCCATCAAGTCGCTAATGGGATTAGCCCCGAAGACGGCACGCCGTATCTTGCCTGATGGTACTGAAGAAGATGTGCCGCTTACCCATGTTCACGAAGGCGATCGCTTGCGTGTGCGTCCGGGCGAAAAAGTACCGGTGGATGGGGCGGTGGAGGAGGGTGCAAGCTCCGTGGATGAATCCATGCTCACCGGTGAGCCGCTACCCGTCAGTAAACGCGTGGGCGATAAAGTCATTGGGGCAACCATGAATACATCGGGTGCCCTGGTAATACGCGCCGAGAAAGTAGGTGCAGCCACGGTGCTGTCCCAAATCGTGCAGCTCGTCGCCCAAGCGCAGCGCTCCCGAGCCCCGATGCAACGCATGGCCGATCACGTGGCGGGCTATTTTGTCATGGCGGTGGTTGCCATAGCTGTGATTACGTTTTTCGTGTGGGGATTCTGGGGGCCACAGCCCAGCTGGGTGTATGGTCTGATCAATGCGGTGGCCGTGCTGATCATTGCCTGTCCGTGCGCGCTAGGCCTGGCGACACCCATGTCTATTATGGTCGCCACTGGCCGTGGTGCGACGCACGGCGTCTTGTTCCGAGATGCCGCAGCCATTGAAAA
>CALMPB010000055.1 GCA_937871985.1 uncultured Burkholderiaceae bacterium | reverse complement strand
GAAAAAATCTCGCCCAGCAGGTCGTCGCTGGTGAATTGGCCGGTGATGGTGCAAAGGTCGTCGTGGGCCAGGCGTAGTTCTTCGGCGAACAGGTCGAGCACGCGGTCGTTGTGGCTGGCGTGTTCGTCGGCGATGTCCAGGTGCTCGGCCGCGAGGTTCAGGGCGCGCAAGTGGCGTTCGCGCGCGAGCCAGGGTGATTCGGCGCTGGGGTTCCAGCCGGCGATGTCCAGGAGCCGCTGGCGCAGATCGTCCAGGCCGGCGCCGGTCTTGGCGGAGATGCCGAGGGTGGATTCATGGCCTGCGCTTGTGTTCACGCCGGGCAGGGCCATTGCATCGCCTGCCTGCAGCAGGTCGATTTTGTTGTAGACCTTGAGCACGGGGGTGCGGGGAGGCAGGCGCTGGGTGATGGCGGAGTCGAGTTCGTCGTTGTGGGTGCGAGCGTCTTGCAGGTGGATGATGACGTCGGCCTTTTCGATTTCGGCCCAGCTGCGGGCGATGCCTAGGCTTTCGACGGTGTCTTCGGTGTCGCGCAGCCCAGCGGTATCGATGATGTGCAGGGGCACGCCTTGTATGTGGATTTGCTGGGCGACTTTATCGCGGGTGGTGCCGGCGATGGGTGTGACGATGGCGATGTCGTCGCCGGCCAAAGCGTTGAGCAGGCTGGATTTGCCGACATTGGGCTGTCCGGCCAGCACCACTTGCAGGCCCTCGCGCAGGATCATGCCTTGTTTGGCTTGGCGGACAAGGGCGGCCAGGTCCTGGCGGATTTTTTCCAAAGCATCGCGGGCCTGGTATTTTTCGAGGAAGTCGATTTCTTCCTCGGGAAAGTCCAGGGTGGCTTCGACCAGCATGCGCAGGTGGACGATGCGTTCGGCCAGTGCGTTGACGCGGTTTGAAAACTCGCCGCTGAGCGAAGCCATGGCGCTGCGCGCGGCGGCTTCGGAGGAGGCGTCGATGAGGTCGGCCACGGCTTCGGCCTGGGCGAGATCCAGGCGTTCGTTGAGAAAGGCGCGGCGGGTGAACTCACCGGGCTCGGCGTGCCGCAGCTCGATGTCCCGCCCGGCCTCGATGCAGCGTTCCAGCAGGCGGCGCAATACGGCGGGGCCGCCGTGTCCCTGCAGCTCCAGCACGTCTTCGCCGGTATACGAGTGCGGTGCCTTGAAGAACAGGGCAATGCCGGCATCGATGGGCAGACCCTGCGCGTCGTTGAACGGCAGGTAGTGGGCGTGGCGCGGCTGCAGTGGAATCGGAAACAGGGCTTCCACCAGGCGGCCCAGGTCGCGGCCCGAGACGCGGACGACGCCGATGCCGCCGCGGCCGGGGGCCGTGGCGATGGCGACGATGGGCTGGTGGGAATAGGTGGTCATGGCGGCACGGGTAGAGGCAGGCTAAGAGCCGGCGGGTTGAACTTAGTCGAATACGAACAGGCTTTGCAATGTTAAGCCCCGCGCTTGGCGTTGTCGAAATGCTCCGTTATTGTAGAGGCCTCCAGCAGGAATTTTTATCAAGGAATGCATCATGCCGTATTTGATCGATACCAGCGACAAGGAACACACCCACGCTTTGCGCCAGGCGTTGCGGGACAAGCACCTGGATTATCTTGAAGCGCACCGTCCGTTGCTGCTGGCTTGCGGCGCCAAGCTGGATGACGACGGCATCGGCAGTTCGGGCAGTCTGTACATTCTGAATGTGGAAACCCGTGCGGAGGCGGAGCGGTTCATCAACGACGATCCGTTCGCGAAAGGCGGGCTGTTCGAGCGGATCAGCATTACGCGCTGGCGCAAGGCGTACCTGGACGGCAAATGCTATTTGTAGCACTGATGAAACCCGCCCCGGTACACACGGGGCGGGTGGCTGTGTTGCCGTCGTTCCAGGCTTAGCCCAGGGCCTTGATGGCGGCGGCGACGCCCGCGCCATAGGCGGGGTCGGCCTGGCGACAGTGCTCGATGTGCTTGGCTTGCACTTCCTTGGTGACGCCTGCAATGGCCCTGGCCGTGTTGTCGAACAAGGCCTGTTTTTGCGTGTCGTTCATCAGGCGGAACAGATTGCCGGTTTGGGAGAAGTAGTCCTCGTCGACCCGGTGGTTCCAGTGGTCGGCCGCGCCTTCGATGGACAGCGGCGGTTCGCGGAAGTCGGGCTGATCCTGCCATTCGCCCTGGGCATTGGGCTGGTTGCCCGTGATGCCGCCGTAGTTGCCGTCGACCCGCATGGCGCCGTCGCGGTGATAGCTATGCACCGGACACTTGGCGGCATTGACGGGGATTTGATGGTGATTGACGCCGAGGCGGTAGCGCTGGGTGTCGCCGTAGGAAAAGAGGCGGGCCTGCAGCATTTTGTCGGGCGAGAAGCCGATACCCGGAACGACGTTGGCGGGCGTGAAGGCGGCTTGTTCGACTTCGGCGAAGTAGTTTTCCGGATTGCGGTTCAGCTCGAGCACGCCGACCTCGATGAGGGGGTAGTCGCCGTGCGGCCAGACCTTGGTGAGGTCGAAGGGGTTCAGGTGATACTTGCCGGCATCGGCTTCGGGCATGATCTGGATATACAGCTTCCAGCGCGGGAAGTCTTTATTTTCGATGGCGTTGTACAGGTCGGCCAACGAGCTTTCGCGATCTTTGGCAATGATTGCGCCGGCTTCGGCGTCGGTGAAGTTCTTGATGCCTTGCTGCGTCTTGAAGGTGAACTTGACCCAGTAGCGCTCGTTCTTGGCGTTGATGAAGCTGAAGGTGTGGCTGCCGAAAAGGTGCATGTGGCGAAAGCCGGCGGGAATGCCGCGGTCGCTCATGATGATGGTGACCTGATGCAGGGCCTCGGGCAGGCCCGTCCAGAACTCCCAGTTGTTCTGGGCGCTGCGCCGGCCCGTGCGGGGGTCGCGCTTGACGGCATGGTTCAGGTCGGGAAACTTAAGCGGGTCGCGCATGAAGAAAACCGGCGTGTTGTTGCCGACCAGATCCCAGTTGCCTTCTTCCGTGTAGAACTTCATGGCCACGCCGCGAATGTCGCGCTCGGCGTCCGCCGCGCCGCGTTCCCCGGCAACCGTGGAAAAGCGGATGAACATGGGGGTGGTTTTGCCGACTTCCGAAAATATCTTGGCGCGGGTGTATTGGGTGATGTCGTGGGTAACGGTGAAGGTGCCGTGGGCACCGGCGCCTTTGGCATGCATGCGGCGCTCGGGGATGACTTCGCGGTCGAAGTGGGCGAGTTTTTCAATAAGCCAGACGTCTTGCAGCAACGCGGGGCCCCGCGGCCCCGCGGTCATGATGTTTTGGTCGTCGGCAACGGGTGCGCCGGCAACGGTGGTCAGTTTTTTCATGGCAGTCCTTTTGGCAGTTGAGGTTGGCACTACTGTTCCATAACGCTTTATAGCCTGAAAAACTTTGGGGAAGACTCCCAGGTTGTTTCCGGCTGCGTTTTTTGAAATGCCTTGGCTGGATTCGCCGCGTCCGTGGCAAGCACAGGCTGTCGCCGTGCAATTGCCAGGCTTGGCGGTGAATGATTCAAGGCACTTACGGCAAAGTTTACGTGTCTGAGCAACCAAAACAAAGACAATTAATATAAATATATTAATAGTCAAAAGCTATTTCAAAATGGCCAAGCGGCTGCAGCGCAGTCTGGTCGGGACGCTGGGCGGGTCGACGCCAGGGCGCAGGAGCATGGGCGGTAGAAACCAGGGAGCCGCCCGAGGTTGGGTGATTGAGCGCGTTGAGGCTGCGGGCGGCCGCGGTAGCTTGCGGCCCGCCATGAAAAAACCCCCTGATCGGCGATGCGCCGGATCAGGGGGCGTGGCGCCGCTTGCGCAGCGCGGGGGGCTATACAGGAAGGCTAGCGGTGCGCCGCGGCGCTCTCCTTTTCCAGCTTGTGCATGATGAACCGCTGCTGGGCGATCGACACGGCGTTGTTGAAGCAGTAGTACAGCACCAGGCCGGCGGGGAAGAAGAACATCATGCCGCCGAAGACCAAGGGCATGAACATCATCATCTTGGCCTGCATGGGATCGGGCGGGGTGGGGTTCAGCTTGATCTGCAGGAACATGGTTGCCATCATGATGGCCGGCAGGATGAACAGCGGATCGCGGGCCGACAGGTCGTGGATCCAGAGTATCCAGGGCGCGCCGCGCATTTCGACGCTGCCCAGAAGCACCCAGTACAGGGCGATGAACACCGGCACCTGGACAATCATGGGCAGGCAGCCGCCCAGCGGATTGATTTTCTCGGTGCGGTACATCTCCATCATGGCCTGGTTCATCTTGGCGCGGTCGCCGCCGAACTTCTCGCGCAGGGCCTGCAGCCGGGGAGCCACCAGCTTCATCTTGGCCATGGATCGGTAGCTGGCCGCCGACAGCGGGTAGAACACCAGCTTGATCAGCAGGGTCAACACCACGATGGTCCAGCCCCAGTTCCCCACGAAGCTGTGGATCCAGGTCATGAGCTTGAACAAAGGCTTGGCGATGATGGTCAGGAAACCGTAGTCGACCACGACGTCCAGGCCAGGGGCCACACGGCTCATGACGCTTTGATCCTGAGGGCCGACCCAAAGGCTGGACTGTACGGACTTGTGCTCGCCCGGAGCGATGGTGCCCAGGGCTTCGATGGAGCGCACCGCATAAAGATTGTCGGAAACGCGCAGGATTTCGTTCTGCCGGGCCTGGCCTTCGGGCGGAACCCAGGCGCTGGCGAAGTAGTGCTGCACCATGCCTATCCAGCCGTCATTGGATTGCTTGATGTAGCTGGCCTTGTTCTTGTCGATGTCCGAGAACTTGACCTTTTGGTATTTGTCTTCGCTGGAATAGACGACCGGGCCGGTAAACGTGCTGTAAAAGTGCGACGTGTTGGGGGGGTCGTTGCCATCGCGTGTAAGCTGGTAGTACAGCGAGGGGGTAACGGGACTGCCGCCGACGTTGTAGATATCGTTGCGCACGCCGATATCGTAGCTGCCCTTGTGCAGGGTGTAGGTCTTGACGACCTTGACGTCGCCGGACTGGGCTTCGAACACGACGTCGAGCGTGTCGCCGGACATGACGCGGTCGGACGAAACCAGGCGGAAGGGGGTCAGGTGGGTGGGGAAGCTTTGCCCTTGCGGCGCGCCGACGACGCCGGTTTGCGCCATGTAGATGGAGTGCGCGGAGTCGTCCAGCAGCACCATGGGCTTGCTGGGATCTTCCAGGTCGGTGAACTTGGTGAGCTCGGCCTTGACCAGTTGCGCGCCCGTCGTGTCGAAGGTCAGGTCGTAGACATCGGTCTTGATGTTGACTTTTTCCGATGGGCTGACGTCCTTCCGGGCGTTCTCGGGCACACCGCCCGTGGCGGCAGGAGCCGTGCTGGCGGTCACACCCGAGGGAACGCTGGTGTCGGCGGGCTTGGCCGGGGCGCCGGCGACGCTGGGCTTGGCGGGCGTCTTGCTGGTTTGGGTCAGGCCCCATTCGCCGAACAACGACGGCTTGCCGGTATGCACTTGCCAGTTGTTCCACAACAGCAAGAGCGAGAAAGAGAAAATCATCCAGAGGACGGTGCGTCGGATATCCATAGCGCCTGTTTCAAGTTAAAGCTGAGCAAAAGCTCGTTAGTTTAACGTAACCCAACTGAACGGCAGTTGAGCCTGCGGGTATTCAAAAAGAGCGGGCATGCCCGTGAAAGGCCTACTCGCACACGTGCTTCGACCCAGGGACGGGATCGCAGCCGCCGTGACACCACGGGTTGCAACGGGCAATGCGGCATACGGCCAGCCAAAGCCCGCGTATCGGCCCATGGATTTCGATGGCCTCGATGGCGTAGGCGGAGCAGGTCGGGGTGAAGCGACAATTGCGGCCCAGCCAGGGGCTAAGGAAATACCGGTAGAACCGGATGGGGGCGATTAGCAGCGCTTGAGCGATAGAGCGGCTCATTGCATTGCCTTGTCCAGAAGCAGGTCGATTTCGGCCCGCACCAGCTTTTTCAGCTCGGTTAGTGTCAGCGGGCCAACTTTGCAGTGTAGCCGGAATACATAGTCGCGCAGAGGAAGATTATGCCGGCGCAGCCGGAATGCTTCGCGAATGACGCGTTTGATGGCATTGCGGGTGACCGCCCTGGCGGCAAAACGTTTGGCGATGATGAGCCCCAGACGTGCCTGCCCGCTTTCTTCCACAGGGTTGCGCGGCGTTGTTACAACAAACAAAGCCCCTCTGGCGATACGTTTGCCCTTAAGAGAGGCGGCGTATTCCGAGGGGCGGTGCAGGCGCGCCGCGGGAGTGAACGTGGCACGCATGGGCTGGATCGTAGCCAAGGGGACAGCCTTGGCTGGGCCAAGCTGGCTTAGACGGCCAGGCGCTTGCGGCCCTTGGCACGGCGCGCATTGATGACGGCGCGGCCGCCACGGGTTTTCATGCGTACGAGAAAACCATGGGTGCGCTTGCGGCGGGTAACGGAAGGTTGGAATGTGCGTTTCATGGATAATCCAAATAAAAGAGCTAAAAAGCGGTTGCCTGCTTGCCGCCGGAAGCGGCGGCGGTTAGTGGGTATGTATGGCCAGCCGTTGCAACGAACGAAGGCGCCACCTGATTTTCCCCACCAAGTTTTCAATTCGCGCCAAGGCGTCGCCGCGCAAAAGGGTTGCGCGGCCTGTAAATTGTGAGAAAGCCCACTATTTCAGCAAACTTTGTGAAATTAGTCAACTGCTTAGCATAAATACTAGGAACGTTTTGTATCCCGGCTTGTGGATAACTTGCCGTTCAACAGGGTAGAATCGAGGTTTACTGAAGTGGTGGACATGAACGAATTTTGGCAGACTTGCCTGCGTCAGCTAGAGCAAGAACTTCCTCCCCAGCAAATTAGCGCCTGGATACGCCCCCTGGTTCCGCTTGCGTTCGATGAGTCGCAGGCGGTGTTGCGCGTGTCCGCGCCCAACCGGTTCAAGCTGGACTGGGTGCGCAAGAATTTCTTACATCAAATCGAAGACCTGGCCACTGAGTGGTACAAGCGGCCGGTGCAGGTGGCTTTCGAGCTGGCCGCGCCCAGCCGCCCGGCCCCGGTTGCGCGCGGCGCCGTGCCTGCCCCCGAGACCGCCGGCCAGGCATCG
>CALMPB010000054.1 GCA_937871985.1 uncultured Burkholderiaceae bacterium | reverse complement strand
CGGTGGAGTTGGCCACGCCGTTACCGCCCAGGCGGTTGGCGCCGTGCACGCCGCCGCAGTCCTCGCCGGCCGCATAAAGGCCCGGCGAGGCCGTCGAGCCGTCCACGTTGAACTCGACGCCGCCCATCAGGTAGTGGGCGGTCGGCACCACCTCCACCTTGCCGCCCGCCAGGTCGAAGCCGCAATCCTTGCAGCGATTGACCATGCCGGGAAAGGTCTTGGCCACCTTCTCCGGACCCAGATGGCTCATCTGGATGTAGACCCCGCCCATCGGTCCCGTGCGTCCTGCGCGCATTTCGGCGTAGATGCCGCGGCTGACCACGTCGCGCGTGGCGCGTTCGCCGCGCTTGTCGTAGTTGGCCATGAAGCGCTCGCCGGCGCCATTGAGCAGATAGCCGCCCGCGCCGCGCAGCCCTTCCTCCAGCACCGTTCCCGTCATCCGGGTATCCGGCCCGCCGAGCAGGCCGGTAGGATGGAATTGCACCATCTCCATGTCCCGCAGCTTCAGGCCGTAGCGCAGCGCCATGGCCAGGCCGTCGCAGGTCTTGTCGCCGGAGGGCGTGTGATAGCGGTACATCGTCGGCCCCGCCCCCGTGGCCAGCAGCACGGCCTTGGCCTGGATGAACCGGTAGCCGCCGGTCCGCATGTCGATGAACAGGACCCCGGAGATGCCCGAGCCGTCGGCGGCGGGTATCAGTTCGATGGCGCGGTGCTCTTCCAGCTCGTCGACGTCCAGCGCCCGGACCTGCTCCATCAAGCGGTTGATGATTTCGATGCCGGTCAGGTCAGCCTTGTGCACCGTGCGGTCGAAGCTCTGGCCGGCGAACGCCTTGGAATGCAGCGTGCCGTCCGGATTGCGGTCGAAGAAGCAGCCGATCTCGTTTTCCAGCTCGCGCACCCGTTCGACCGCGCCTTCGACCAGGCGCCACGCCAGATCCTGCCGCGGCAGCCATTTGCCGCCTTCGATGGTGTCCATGAAGTGGCGCTCCACCGAATCGCCCGCGGCCAGCGCGACGTTGTAGCCGCCCTGGACCATGCGGGTACAGCCGCATTTGCCCAGCAGGCCCTTCACCGTCACCGTCACTCGCAGGGACGGGTTGGCCTTCTTGGCATGCAGCGCCGCGAACAGGCCCGCGCCCCCTGTGCCCAACACCAGGATGTCAGTCTTGTGATTCTCGATCCGCATCTCAGATCACTCCAGCGATGAAAACCAGGCCCGTGACCATCGAGAGCGCGAAGCCCCATCCGATCCACGCCATGCGCGCGTTGCGCGGCGAGCTCCAGGGCAGCAGTTCCAGCGCCAGCAGGCGCAGCCCGGAGAACATATGCAGGGTCAGCAGCAGCACCAGCCCCCATTCGCCGAACTTCATCGCCGGCATCTCGGCCAGCTTCAGGAAGCCGTCCAGCCGCGCCTGGTCCAGCGCCATGGCCAGCACGTAGAAGTGGGCAGGCAGGAACAGGGCCAGCGCCAGGCCCGACAGGCGGTGCCCCAGGAAGGCCCAGTACGCCTGGTGATTGCGAGCCGACTTCATGGCATCAACCCTCCCACCGCGGCGACCGCGCGCACGCCCATGACGAGCAGCGCCGCGCCGAACGCGAGGCCGACGGCGGAGGCCGCCGGCCGGCCGATCCGCAGCCACTCGATCAGGATGTTGCGCACCCCGATGGGAACGTGGACCGACACGCTCAGCACGAACAGGCCGTAGAAGACGATCCAGAACCAGTTGCCCTGGGTGCGCGAGAGGATCTCGCCCGCCGTCAGGCCGCCGCGGACCGCATAGATGACCAGGCCCACGTGCACCAGGACAAAGGGCGCCATCACCATCGCCGTCAGGCGCTGGAGCGCGAAGAGACGTGCTTCCATGTCAGCCTCCCTTGAGCAGGCTGAGGATGGCGCTGCGCTTCAGGCCGGCGATGCTGCCGGTGGGGCTGAGGCTGACCGGACAGTGCTTCATGCAGCTGCCCTGGGTGTGACAGGAATTGCAGCCGCTGCCCGAGGTGGCCTTGCGCAGCACGTCCTTGGGATCGGCGTGCCGTTCGTCGTTGAACAGCGTCCACGCCCGGTTCAGGGCAGCCGGGCCAAGATAGTCCTTGTCCCAGGACACCACGTCGCAGGCCGCGTAGCACACGCCGCAGTTGATGCATTCGATGGCCGCGTCCGCCTGCTTGCGCTTCTTGCTCTGCGGCGACACCAGCGCTGGCGGATCGTTGCGCGTGGCCGTGCCGACAAAGGTGTTGCCGGCGCGCGCCCACTTCTGGAAGAACTCGCTCATGTCGACGACGAGATCCTTGATCCGCGGCATGTTGCGCATCGGTTCGATCACGATCACCCCGCCCTCCTCGACGCGGCTCACGTGCGTCCGACAGGTCCAGCGGGGCTTGCCGTTGACCGTCATCGCACAGGAGCCGCAGACGCCGACGCGGCATGCGTAGCGGTACGAGAGGCTGGGCTCCTGCGTCCGCTGGACTTCGGTCACCACATCCAGGACCGTCTGGTTTTCCCGCCAGGGGACCGAGTAGGTGGAATAGCTTCCGTCCTCGGTTCCGCGGGAGATGCGGACCGTGAGCTGTCTCTGATTCGTGGAGTTCTTCGTATCCATTTTCCGCCCTCGGGCGACACGCTGCGCCCATGGACAGAATTCTGAATCTCTCGTTTAAGTGAAGCAATATAGATTTAGTTGATATTTTTTGAAGATAATTTTCGCCCTTTCATAGTGCGCGCAAGGCGATCCGGCGCATGCCGCGCTGCCGCATGTTCAACGGATAGCGATCACCGCGGACTCGGAACCGCGCCAGGCCTCCGATCCGGGCAGGCATCGCGGCGCGCTGCGGGTCGCGTGCGCCTTTTTAAAAATTAGGTATACTTCCGCCTCGCTTGCCGGGAACCGCCCAGATCGCGGATAGTTCAAGGCAGGGAATTGCGGGAGTAGCTCAGTTGGTAGAGCGCAACCTTGCCAAGGTTGAGGTCGCGAGTTCGAGACTCGTTTCCCGCTCCAAGTTATGATCTACAGACTTCTACTGACGTCTGTAAGTCGTTGAAAAGAGGGGCTTCGGCCCCTTTTTTCATTCCAGCGAGCGCCACGGAAATCCACCCACAGCTACCGTTTTTGAGTGACCAATTGAGGCACAAGAATGCGGGTGGGGCGGCTACCGGATAGTTGCTGGGGCTGAGCGGGAACCATGACGAGCATAGGGCCTAAGTCATAACTTAGGAGCCTCGAAATGGCACTCTCTGATCTGACCGTCCGGCAGGCAAGGACCACCGGCAAGCGCTACACCCTCTCCGATAACGACTGCCTGGGCCTGATGGTCTCTGCCGCAGGCGGCAAGTCGTGGATCTTCCGCTACTACTGGCTGGGCAAGCAGAAGCGCTTGTCCCTCGGCGGCTATCCCGCCCTCAGCCTGCGCGAGGCCCGCGCCGAGCGTGACAAGGCCCAGGCCCTGCTCGCAAGGGGGATCGATCCGCAAATCGAACGCGATCAGCGTCGGCACGCAGCCAAGCTGGCGGGTGAATACACCTTCAAGAACGTCTTTGATGCCTGGGTCGAGCATCGCCGCAAGGAACTCAAGGAAGGCCGTCAAAGCACGCTTTCGCAGATCCTGCGCATCTTCAACAAAGACGTGCTGCCGACCCTGGGGAAGATGTCGATCTACGACATTCGCCGGCCCCAGCTCGTGGGCGTCGTGGCGGCGATCGAGAAGCGGAAGGCGTTCACCACCGCCGAGAAGGTGCGCACCTGGTTCAACCAGATGTTTCGCTATGCCCTGGTCATTGCCGAGGGGCTGGAGGTCAACCCGGCCGCGGACCTGGACGTGGTGGCCGAACCCAAGCCTCCGGTGGCGCACAACCCCTACCTACACCTACCCGAGCTACCCGAGTTCCTTCAGAAGCTCCGGCTCTACAATCCCCGCGGTTGGCAGACCCAACTTGGTGTCCGGCTGCTGTTCCTGACGGGGGTGCGCACGGGCGAGTTGCGGCTGGCCGAACCTGAGCAATTCGACCTCGACCGCGGCTTGTGGATCATCCCGCCGCAGGTCGTCAAGCAGCTCCAGGACGAAATGCGCAAGGCCGGCAAGCGGCCGCAGGACGTGCCGCCCTACATCGTGCCCCTGTCCCTGCAGGCCATCGAGATCGTGTGCTATCTCCTGGGCGTGATGCGGCCAGCGCAGAAGTACCTGTTGTCGCACCGCAGCGAACTCAAGAAGCGCATCAGCGAGAACACCCTCAACAAGGCCGTGCAGCTCATGGGCTACGAGGGGCGCCTGACCGGCCACGGCATCCGTGGCACTATCTCGACAGCACTCAACGAGATCGGATACCCGAAGATTTGGGTGGACGCGCAGCTTTCGCACTCCGATCCGAACAAGGTCAGCTCGGCCTACAACCACGCCAAGTATGTGGAGCCTCGGCGCCGCATGATGCAGGACTGGGCCGACCGTCTCGATCTGCTCGAACAGGGCGAAGTCGAAGCCGCGAGCGCGCACCTGACCATCCGCATCGACGGGGTGCCGGCGATGGCGGAAGTGGACGAAGTGGTGGGCACGGTCTTCACGACGGCCGAGCCTGCTGTCCCCGGCGTGCCACCCGTGGTGGCCACGCCCATCGTCGTGACCCCCAACAGCGGCGGAATCACGTTCCAGCGGCTGTCGCAGGTGCCGCCACCGCCGGTGCATGCCCCGGAGCCAGAAGTCTCCGCGATCCAGCGCGAGCGCGAGGAAATGCTGGCCATCTACGAGTCGCCGAACAATCTGCCGGTTCCTCTGTTCGGCAAGCTGGCCGGCAAGTCCAAGGACCAGATCAACCGCGAGCTGAAGGCGGGCAAGCTGCTGTCGATCAGCCTGGGCAACCGGGGGCAGCGAGTTCCCGACTGGCAACTGGTGCCGCTCAAGCACAAGCTGGCCCAAGTGCTCATGAACCAATGCCCGCACGCGGATTCGTGGGACCTGTACCGCATGTTGACCCAGCCACACCCCGACCTGGGGGATCGTGCGGCCATTGATGCGGTCACCCCTGCCAACGTGCCAGCGATCATCCGGGTCATCATGGGCGACTACCAAAGCCGTGAGGGTGTGCCCGAGGCGGTTGCCCAACGGCCCATCCCCGAGGATGTGCGGCAGAGCGTCCGTCGGCTGGTGGATAGTGCAGTGGTGCTTGAGGGAGCCTAACCCCCCAGACTTGAAACCTATGGCCGGGGTGATTCCCCGGTCACAGGGGCGCCACTATTTGACATCCGCCCCGGCAACTTGCATCGCCCTGCGCTCGAATCGATCCGATAGGGAATCCGCTTCCCCCTTAGGCCGTTGGAGGTATGTCACGACCTCATAGGGACCGTCGGCGAGTGGCCGCATGGTGATCCCCCATCCAGAGGCATGCTCGATGCGCGATCGCGCAGATAGGCCGACTCCATAGCCGGCCGCCACCCATAGCGCCATCATATCGAAAGAAGTCGCTCGCTGGATATTTTCTTGGTCCATCGGCATGAGGGAGGCCAACCTCTCATCCAGCAGAGGGCAAGCTTCTGAATGCCAACGATAAACGGGATAGTCTCGGAGATCAGCGATGGTGAGCTTAGCTTGGTCGAACAAGCGGAACCGTGGTGCCATAGCAACGGCCATGGTCTGGGTCCACATGGGCTGCGTTTTCAGAGCTGGGTCGCTATGCCCCTGGAGCGACATCCCGACATCGTACCGGCCTTCAAGAAGCCCCTTAAGCAGGACGTCGCCTGTAACCTCGAAAAATGTGAGGATGACGTCTGGCTCTTCTGCGCGTTGCAGCACAAGTAGCTTTGAGAGTTGTGACGACGGTACCCCCGGCCCAATAGCAAGTCTGAGACGAGAGAAATGGCTGGTTGCGTTGTGCATGAGAGCCCCGTAGGAGCGACTAGGCAGGTCAAGGGCAAGCCAATATCTTAGCCAAGAGCGAACTTTAACGTCTATAACATTAACGTGGTTAATTTCGGTGGATTGTTCGACGCTTCTGCTAATGCAGAAGTCGACTATCCAGCCAGGGCGCCCCTCTGGCACATCCACATACGAATCGGAACCCGCATTGGCCTTCGGGCGGGCTGTGCGCGCTGCTCGCGTCGCTCAGGGAATAGCGCAAGACGAGTTCGCGTCTCAGGCAGGTATTTCGCGTTCGCATATGGGCAAGATCGAGCGGGGGGAGCACGTGCCTACACTTCCACTCATACTGAAAGTCGCCGCAGCGCTCAGGATCAGCGCCGCAGACCTGATGGCTGCAACAGAGCACAATATCGCCTCCGGTATGGAGTGTTGAAGTCCGGGATGAGGAGGCAACTAGTCGCTCAGACGGTCAAGCAGGCGAACGATGAACTGCTCCAGGGAAGATGACAGGTTCCCGGTGTCAGGCCTCAGCAGATAGGTGGTGATCAGTGCTGAGTTCTCGGCCAACGGGCGAATTGCCACATCCGGCCGTTGACACACTGCGATTCTGTTTGCAGCCATGAAGCCGACACCGTAGCCAGCACCGACAAGGGTGAGCATCATGTCTAGCGAAGACACATGCTCGATCACTTTTGGAGTGCTCCCCAGAGGCTGAAGGAGTCGAGCAAGCTCGCGACAATAGCCTTCACACACCCGCGGATCGCACAAAACCAGAGGGTGGCACCTGAGTTCATGGAGGGGAACCTCCTTGTGGGCGAGGAGCGCGTGCCGCGCATGCATGGCGATAACCAAGGGATCTTGCCAGATTGGTTCGGCAACGAATCCTTCTCCGACGTCAGCTGTATGCGCAAACCCAATGGTGAAGTCGCCAGATCGTAGACCGCGCAACTGCTCGGCTAGAGGAACTTCGGATAGTCGTACCTCGATCTCAGGTTCTTCTGCTCGGCACCGTGCCAGAAAAGCAGATAGTCGCGGATCAACCGCTCCATCAGAAACCGCGATTCGGATGCTACCTCGCAAGCCTGCTGCGACCGCCTTGGCATTGTCTTGTGCCTGCTCCAGTACGGCGAATAGCCTACGAGTGTCCCGCAAGAAGGCGGCACCTGCCGCGGTAAGCCGGGTTCCCCTGCGATCCCGGTCGAACA
>CALMPB010000053.1 GCA_937871985.1 uncultured Burkholderiaceae bacterium | reverse complement strand
CTCACCTATGATCGCGTGGATCTCGCCGGGCAGGACATCGAGCGTCACATCCGCCAGGACGGTGACGCCGCCGAACTGCTTGGAAAGGCCCGCGGCGCGAAGCACCGCAGGACCGACCGGCCTGCCATCTGTCGGCGCAGCAACGATATCTCTGTCGAGACGAGGGGCAATCGACATTGAAAGGATTACTCGAAAGCTGGCAGGAGCCGGTCGCGCGAATTCTCGATATGGACCCGCATGGCCCTCGCGGCCGCATCCGCATCGCCGGAGGTGAAGGCCGCCAGGATCGCCTCATGTTCGTCGAGCGCCTCCTCGGTGACGCGCGAATGGTACATCAGGCGGAAGATGTGGAAATGCGTGTGCTGATGGTTCAGCGTTTCGCGAATGAGTTCGTTTTGGGCGAATTCCATAATCTTGTCGTGGAAGATCGCGTCCTGCCTGGCAAAGTTGGAATAGCGCAGGCGCTCGTCCTTCCCGACCCGCCTGGCCATCACGCCGGCTGCTTCCTGAAGCATAGCGAGCCGCTCCGCGTCCAACGTCGCGGTCGCCTTGGCCGCGGCGGCGGGCTCGAGTAGCAGGCGCAGTTCATAGAGCTCGTCGAACCGACGGCGCGTGATCTGCGGCGCGGCGCGGAAGCCGATCAGATGGGTCTTGATCACGAGCCCCTCGCCTTCCAGCCGGCCTAGGGCCTCGCGGATCGGCGTGTGCGACACGTCGAATTCGCGCACTAGGTTGTCCACGGTGATCCGCGACCCCGGCGGGATCTTCAGCGACATCAGTTGCGCGAAGATCGCTTCATAGACGTCGCCGGCCAGACTGTTGGCGCGCTGGATGCGGCCGCCGGGGCGAGCTTCGGTATCAGCCATCTGGCCAGGATTTTCCATACGTCACCTCTTGACAGGAACAAGCCCTACCACGATGCTTTGGCCAATTCAATACTATATCCTATACGATTTTATAGAGGATAGCTGAATAGCCTGAAGCACTTAACCGAGCCCATCGGCCGGCCTCTTTTCGCGGCCGCCCCTTTCTACCCAAAGGACCACAACCCCATGACCCTGTTTGCAGCAGCGCGCCTTCCGCGCGAAATCCTGTTCGGCAAAGGCCAGCGCCGCGCGCTGCCGGCGATCGCGGCACGCCACGGCAGTCGCGCCTTCATCTGCACGGACGAGCGCCTGTCACAGACGCCTGAATTCGTCGAAATCCTCGCCGGTTTGAAAGTCGCTTCGGTCGAGACGCTAGTTTATGACAGGACATTGCCCGATGTGCCGCGCGACAGCGTGTCGACCTGCATCGCCGAGGCGAAGGCCTTCAGGCCGGACCTGGTCATCGGCATCGGCGGCGGCAGCTGCCTCGACATGGCCAAATGCGCCGCGCTACTGCTTAGCCACGGCGGCCAGCTCCAAGACTACTATGGCGAGTTCAAGGTCCCCGGGCCTACCCTTCCCGTCATCGCCGTGCCGACGACAGCCGGCACGGGTTCGGAAGTCACCCCGGTCGCGGTGATCTCCGATCCGGACCGCACGCTCAAAGTGGGCATATCGAGCCCGTATCTGATAGCAGCGGTGGCGCTTTGCGATCCCGACCTGACCGCGACGTGCCCGCCATCGCTGACCGCCATCGCGGGCGCAGACGCGTTGACCCATGCCATCGAAGCATTCACCGCTTCGAAACGCGGCGTCGATGCCGACCTGCCGCAAGAACACGTTTTCATCGGAAAGAGCGCATTGACGGATCATTTCGCGCTCTTGGCGATCAAGCTGCTGGGCCGCAGCCTGGAAACCGCTTGCCGCGACGGCTCGGATGAAGCGGCCCGCGCCGACGTCATGATGGGCGCGCTCGCCGCAGGCTGCGCCTTCGGCACCGCCGGAACCGCTGCTGCGCACGCCGTGCAGTATCCGGTTGGCGCGCTGACCCACACCCCGCATGGGCTCGGCGTCGCCACCATGCTTCCCTATGTCATGCGTTACAATCTACCCGTCGCGGCGACGGAGATCGGCGAGATCGGAATTGCTCTTGGCCTGTCCGGCCAAGGCCACAATGTCCAGAGCCTGGCGCAGGCCACAATCGATGAGATTGCCCGCCTATTCCGCGCCATCGGCATCACCCCAACTCTGGCCGAACTGGGGCTTGCCGAAGACAAGATCGACTGGACGGCCGAGCAAGCGCTGGGCATCGACCGGCTGATCAAGAATAATCCGCGACCCTTCGACATCGCCTCGATGCGCAGCCTGGTCAAAGCCGCCTATGAAGGTCAGGCCGCACCGGGCACCGTGTGAGCTGGAGTCAAATCCATGAACATCCTCCAAGACCAATTCGACCAGGATCAAGATATGTCCGATTACACCACCTTCACCCACGGCCTCTATATCGGCGGAAAGTGGCGGCCGGCGTCCGACGGCCGTTTCATCGAAGTGGTTGATCCTTCGACCGAGGCCGTGATCGCGGCGGTGCCGGACGCGACGCTCGGCGACGCCGCCGATGCGGTGGACGCAGCCGCAGCCGCGGCCGAAGCGTGGCGCGAAACCCCGCCGCGTCGACGCTCGGAGATCCTGCGGCGCTGTTTCGAATTGATGACGGAACGCGCCGAAACCTTGGCCGCGCTGATCTCGCTGGAGAACGGCAAGGCCCTGCGCGACGCGCGAGGCGAAGTCGCCTATGCGGCCGAGTTTTTTCGCTGGAACGCCGAGGAGGCGGTTCGCATAAGCGGCGAGTTCGGCCTTGCGCCGTCCGGCGCAAACCGGATCGTCGTGGACTACCAGCCCATCGGCATCTGCGTCCTGATCACGCCGTGGAATTTCCCGGCCGCCATGGCGACGCGCAAAATTGCGCCGGCGCTCGCCGCAGGCTGCACCGTGATCCTTAAACCCGCTAGCGAGACACCATTAACGGCATACGCGCTTGCCGCTTTGTATGAAGAAGCGGGCGTGCCGCCCGGTGTGGTAAACGTCGTCACCACCTCAGATCCGGGACCGCTGACCGCGGCCATGCTGTCCGATGCGCGCGTGCGCAAGCTGTCGTTCACCGGCTCGACCGGTGTGGGACGATTGCTCCTGGCCGAGGCTGCGAAGCACGTCATCTCCTCGTCCATGGAACTTGGCGGGAACGCTCCGTTCATCGTCTTTGATGACGCTGATCTGGAGGCCGCCCTTGAAGGCGCCATGATCGCCAAGATGCGCAATGCCGGCGAGGCCTGCACGGCCGCCAACCGGCTCTACGTGCAGGCCGGCATTCACGACGCCTTCGCCGAGGGCCTGCGCAGACGCATGGCAGCGCTCCATGTCGGTCCTGGCACGGATGCGGACACCGAATGCGGTCCGATGATCACCAGGAAGGCCGTCTTCAAGATAGACCGCCTTGTCCAAGACGCGGTGACGCGCGGCGCCAAGGTCCTGTGCGGCGGCGCCCTCCCCGCATACAAGGGCTTCTTCTACCCCCCGACGGTGCTCGCCCACGTCCCTCCGGATTCGGTAATGGCGCATGAGGAGATCTTCGGGCCCGTGGCGCCCATCAGTTGCTTCAAGGATGAGGCGGAGGCAATTGCGCGAGCCAACGACACCGAGTACGGCTTGGCCGCCTACATCTACACCCGAGACTTGGCCAAGGGCATGCGCATGGCCTCCAAGATCGACTCCGGCATGATCGCGCTCAATCGCGGACTGATGTCGGACCCGGCGGCGCCCTTCGGCGGTGTCAAGCAAAGCGGCCTCGGGCGCGAAGGCGGTCAGAAGCATGGCATAGCCGAGTTCATGGAAGCGAAGTACATCGCCGTAACGATGTGAGAGGGCAGATGCCGAAAGATCCGTTCCGCACCCGTGATCATGTCACTGACTTCGACGACATCGTGGCCGAGATCCGCCGCAGAAGCGCCGAGGTCAGGGGGAGGCTTCCGATGATCGCCGACTTGGCTTACGGAGCCGACCGCAGCGAAACCCTTGACCTGTTTTTCCCGGAAGGCATTCGCGATCAGTTGCCCGTGCATGTCTTCATTCACGGCGGCTATTGGCGCATGTTCTCGAAAAGCGATTATTCCTACGTGGCTGAGACAGTAACCAAAGCCGGAGCGATAGCCGTCATCCTGGGCTACGCGCTTATGCCGGCGGTCAGGATGAGCACTATCATCGAACAAGTTCGCCGCGCCAGGCGATGGGTTGACGAACATATCGCAATCCACGGCGGCGACCCCGGCATGTTGACGGTTAGCGGCCATTCGGCCGGCGCGCACCTTTCAACGATGCTTTTCGATGACGACGGCCGACCATCGGGTATTAAGGGCGCGCTGCTACTAGGCGGGATTTACGATTTGAAGCCGTTGCAAACATCATTTCTCGCCAACGAAATAGCCATCACAGATGAAGACGTTGAGGGGTATTCACCAATCAATCACGGCTTCGATCCGGCTGTCCATGTCGAGATTGCGGTCGGAGCCGACGAAACACTGCCCTTTCACAGTCAAGCCGCGTGTTTCGCAGATAGGCTTGAAAAGCAGGGACTGGTCGTTTCTCGCACAAGCCTTATAGCGACCAATCACATGAGCAGCGTCCGTGACCTGGGCTTGGCTGGCACTCAGGCCGCGGAGTTGTTGGTTGACCTTTTGAGTGGGTGCAAAGCGTAGACCATTCAGATCAGCATAGCGATCGTCACTTCACTGAAGCCGAGGTCTTTAGCGATGCTTGCAAAAGCTGTGCCGGAGCATATCGGGTGTATTGTGTCCAGCAGCGAGCTCTTGAACATCTGCCCCAGTAGTTGGCAACGCGATCAAAGACACTGTCCTCCATGCGTGGACCGGGAGGACTATATGCCGGACTGCATCCTTCTCCGCCCTTCGCGATATTCGTAGGCCGCAAGACGGGCGTATCGAGGCTCTCAGACGCAAGTAACCGGAGTCGGTGTCTACCTCTTCCCCTCCGGGAGTTCTACTATCTCGGATAGGAGGCAGCCAGAGGGAGATTTGGCGCATGATATCCGCGGTCGATCCAGTCTCAGCAGGCCAGACACAAGTGAAATGATCTTCATTTTCACAAGATCGCAACCAGCCACTATCCCTATATTGGCCATGTTGCTGCCCCACGGCGAAGATCTGATCCTTCACTCGGTTGCGGTCATAGGCGACCAGTGGATTTGTTTGACGCCGCAGTTGGTGCCAGCCCCGAACAAGATTGAGTTTATTCCTGACACGCATCTTGAGCGCCGAGGCACAAATGGAGGTTCCACCTGGATAGCATTTCGTCACGGAGATGAAGTGCCGGAAGCACTTCGCAGAGACCCAGGCCATCATATCCGCATGCGGGACGGCTTCCGGAGACTCGTCGCAACGGGGGCATTTGATGGTCAAGGCCAGAGACCTCATTGCAAAGTCCGCTTCTGGGAGATTGAGCCTCAGTTCGGACGGCTAACCATGCCGTTCACAACATCTCGACGGAATTTCGCCGCAATTATCGACCCGGCCTCTTTGTGTGACTTTCGCCACGTCCCAGATCGTTCTTTGGCTTAACATCCGCGCTCAAGCCGGCAGGCACAATCGCGCAGGCGAGCCAATGAATTCCGTCTCCCTCTACTATCGACCGCGCGGCCTTCTCGCGAGAAAAAATGCAGCACGGTGCTTAGGCGAAGGCGCCACGAAATTCGACCAAATGGTCGCCGACCGACGCCTGCGGCGCCGTTCGCTTCTGGGTGAAGGGCGATCCGCCTCATGCTGGCATCTGCCATGTCAGGATTGGCGCCGCGCGCCCGAAAGCGCGTTCAACTTCCTTTTTGTCTGGGAACGAGCTGATTTTATGGCAGCGGACAACATTCGGGAATTCGGTGGTCGAAGCTTTTGCCCCCGTTGCAGCTCGCGTATCGCCTCCTTGCAGAACGATGAGCTTGCAGGACGATGAGATGGAGGTGACGTTGGGTTCCCTCCACCTCGCCCCAACCGAGTTCATTCCAGCCTATGAGCTTTCGATCGATCGGCGTAACCCTCTGGCTCATGGATCTGCGTGGGCGCAGCAATTCCAGCATTGTCGGGAGCGTGCAACTGCCGCTTCGACCGAAGATTGCCGATATAGTCAATTAAACGGCGCAAGCCTTACGGCTTCGCCCCTTTGACGGGCATGGTGCAAAAACGCCGGCTCCACATAACTACGACAAGGAGGCATCACTTTCGAATTCGCTGTAGGAAGCAGGCATCTTTCATCTAGCCCAGCTTCACCTCCGGCTCACGTGCCCAGAAGCGCAGATCGCCGAGCCTGGCGACGAAGCTCGCGGCATCTGTCGGCGAGGCCAACGCTATGACTGCTTCATCCCTTGCAACGCCTGCTTTGTCCAACAAAGGGGCTGCCGCCTCGACAAAGCCGATGAACTTACAATGGGCGAAGGCGTCGGCAACGAAGTCGCGGGCGGTGGATTCTTTCAGCAGGTCGGCCATTGCTGGCTTTGCCGGCAGCAGCGCGACGGCGTCGTAGAGGACGGATGGCGCGCCCGCGATCATCTGCTGAGCATCGATCCAGCTGCCGTCGCTGGCCTTGGCGCCACCTACCTTCAGCGCGATGATCTCGGACTTGGCGCCGGCCTTCGTTAGCTCCCGCTCAAGGGAGTGCAGCAACTCCGCGTCGGTTCCGTCACTCACCAGAATACCCAGCTTTCGGCCCTCGAAACGGCCGGGGCCATTCTTTAGGATGCTGAGCGCGTCCGACGCCGCAAGATCCCTGCGGGTCGGCACTGCGGCATCGGCGGGCTTCGGAATGGCTTTCAAACCGAGCGCATCCGCCACCTTGCGAGCCAACGCGTCATCGATGTTGAGAAGATGGGAAACGATACGCTCGCGGATGACAGATGTCTGCACCTTGCTTAGTTCGAAGGTCAGGGCGGCCGCGATGTGGCCCTGCTCCACGCGGTCCTGGCTGATATAGAACTGCCGCGCCTGGCTGTAATGGTCGGCGAAGGATTCCGCCCGCAGCCGGGCCTTCGGTCCGGCTTCGACCTCGGCAAACGACCGGAATCCTTTGGCTGGGGATTCGCGCGGGCCTTCATCCCATGAGTTGGGTTGGTAGTTGACGCGCCCGACCGGGTTGCGCATGGCCATGTGCCCATCCTGCTGGAAATTGTGAAAGGGGCATTTGGGAGCGTTGACGGGAATGTGGGTAAAATTGGTGCTGCCCAGCCGTTTGATCTGCGTGTCGAGATAGGAGAAATTTCGCCCCTGCAGCAGCGGATCGTTTGAGAAGTCTACGCCGGGCGGCACGTTCTGTGTCATGAACGCGACCTGCTCTGTCTCGGCGAAGAAATTGTCGGGCATGCGATCGAGCACGAGGCGACCGGCCGCGATCGGCCGCAGCACCTCCTCGGGAATGAGCTTTGTTGGATCGAGGATGTCGAAGTCGAAACTGTCGGCGAAGGCCTGGTCGAATAGTTGCAGCTGCAGTTCCCATTCCGGAAAATTGCCGGCGTGGACCGCGTCCCAGAGGTCGCGGCGATGGAAGTCGGGGTCGGCGCCGTTGATCTTGACCGCCTCATTCCAGGCGACGGACTGGAGGCCGAGCTTGGGCTTCCAAAGGAATTTGACGAAGGTCGATTCATCCTTGGCATTGAGCAGCCGGAAGGTGTGAACGCCGAACCCTTCCATAAAGCGCAGCGAGCGCGGGATGGCGCGGTCGGACATCGCCCACATGATCATGTGCATGCTTTCAGGCGTTAGCGAAATGAAGTCCCAGAAATTGTCATGCGCGGTCTGCGCCTGCGGGAAGCCGCTATTGGGCTCGGCCTTCGCGGCATGGATCAGATCGGGGAATTTGATCGCGTCCTGAATGAAGAACACCGGAATATTGTTGCCGACGATGTCCCAGTTGCCCTCTTGCGTGTAGAGCTTGACGGCGAAGCCGCGCACGTCACGGGCAAGATCGGCGGAGCCTTTGTTGCCGGCCACCGTGGAGAAACGCACGAAGGCCGGCGTCTTTTCGCCGGCCCGCTGGAAAATATCCGCGCGCGTGTATTTGGCCAGCGACCTATAGGTTTCGAAATAGCCGTGAGCGCCATACCCTCGTGCGTGAACCACCCTCTCAGGAATGCGCTCGTGATCGAAATGGAAAATCTTTTCGCGAAAATGAAAATCTTCGATCAGGGTCGGGCCGCGGGCACCGATCTTGAGCGAATTCTGGTCGTCGGCAACGGGACTGCCTTGCGCGGTGGTCAACACCGGCGTTTCGCCCGATGCGGTCTGATGCAGTTCTCCACCTTCGCCGCGCTTTAATTTCTGATCGTGGAGGGTCGAGGCCGTTCCAGCCGATTTCGATACTCTTTTTGCCATGACGGATGTCCCCTGAGGCCAAGGCGCTGGCTGCGCTGTTTCCTCAATGCGCGCGCGCAGATTGAGTTCCAAGTCGCGCCGGACATGTGGCTCGTCGTCAGGGCCAAACCCGATTGCGGAACAAAGTGGCCCTCGAGAGGTTTTGCCTCATACCTTTCTCCAGACAAGGAAATCCGTACATGATAGCAACCATCCGCTTAGCGGCGCTTTCGTTCGCCACAGCAATGACATTTGCCTTGCCAGCTCTGGCGGCGGAGAACGCGCAGGATTTCGTTACGAAGGCCGCGCTCGGCGGAATGTTCGAAGTCCAGTCGAGCAAGACCGCTCAGGACAAATTGCAAGCTGAGGGCCTGAAGAATTTTGCCCAGAAGATGATCTCAGATCATGGGGCCGCCAATGCAAGGCTTGAAAGCATCGCAGGCGAACAAAAGCTTAAGGTGCCCTCCGATCTTGATGGCCCCCATAAGAGCGATCTCGACAAGCTGAACTCGGCTTCGGCTCCAGTTGATGCACCTTATACCGATATGCAGAAGGCAGCGCATGATGACGCGGTGAACCTGTTCGAGGCGTACGCCAAGGACGGAGACAACCCCGCCCTTAAGTCCTTCGCAGCCGAGACGCTGCCGACACTCAAGATGCATCGGGAGATGATCCAGAAAGTTGCGACCACGGCGCCAGCAACTGGAACCAGCGCGCCCGCCGCCAGCTCCAGCGACACCAGTAACCCGGCGGCCCCCGTGCCCGGCGCCAACAGTTTCACCGAGGCTCAGGCGAAGAGTGCCATCGAACGGGCGGGGTATGCCGATGTCTCTGCCCTGGCCAAGGACGACGAGGGCATCTGGCGCGGAACGGCCAGCAAGGATGGCAAGTCCGCACCGATCGCGCTCGATTACCAGGGCAACGTCGTTGCCGGCGCCAAGTGAAACCGAGGAGAAATAAGATGAAAACCGTAACCGGATTGTTCGACAATTACGACGATGCAAA
Organism: uncultured Burkholderiaceae bacterium; assembly: GCA_937871985.1. Next base: position 3,041 of record CALMPB010000053.1, on the reverse strand, counting down.
CGACGCCGTAGGTGAACTCATATCCACCGGAGTGCCGCGCGATGAAATCAGCATCGTGGCCAGCAACGCGACTGGTTGGCACAAGGGCGACGGGACCGAGGCCAGTGAGGATGCAGCTACCGGGGCTGGCGTGGGCGCCGTTGTTGGGGGAGCAGGTGGCCTGCTCACGGGACTGGGCTTGATGGCGATCCCCGGCGTCGGTCCGGTCGTGGCAGCTGGCTGGCTGGCCGCTACCGCTGTCGGCGCAGTCGGAGGCGCTGTGGTAGGCGGTGCCGCTGGTGGGCTCGTTGGTGCTATGACAAGAGCGGGCATCCCCAAGGACGATGCCCATGTTTATGCGGAGGGTGTGCGGCGTGGTGGCACCATGGTGACCGCAAAGGTCGAGGACAATCTCGTTCCGGATGCCGACCGGATCCTCAAGCAATACGATTCGGTCGATGTCACCGGCAGGCGTATGGAATACGAGGCCGGCGGGTGGAGCGGTTTCGACCCGAACGCCGACGTCTATACCGCGGACGAACAGCAGCGCTCAAAAGCGCGACGCGACCTCTAGCCGACACTTGAGGGCGCCTGAGCGGCGCCCTCCCGCGCTGATCGCCGCCTGGCGTCTAGCCCGCTTGGTCGCCATCTATCCTCGACTGCAAGGCACATGTGCGTGGCTTGGCGCCGATTCCATATTTGGGTTCAGCAAAATGCACTCGCAAAAATTGTTCCCTGAAAATGAAATCGGGGCTTGCAACAGATGATGTTCACGGCATGCTGCCGCACTCTGGCGAGCAGCGGCTTAGCGCTCGTAAGGGGCCAACCTGACGAGCGAGAATTTTGAATGAACCAGAATGTCGTGCTGCTCGTCGAGGACGAGGCCTTTATCTTGCTCGACATTCAAGCAGGCTTGGAAGAAAAAGGGTTCATGGTTGTTTGCACCAAGAACGCCGAGGAAGCGATCACGCGTTTTGATGAAGACCCTTCCGCGATCGCGGCCTTGGTGACCGACATTCGCCTCGGGGACGGTGCCTCGGGTTGGGATGTAGCGCGTCATCTGCGGCAGACCGTGCCCACGATGCCGGTCGTGTATATGAGCGGTGACAGCGCCAGCAATTGGCACTCTGAAGGAGTACCGGGGAGCATCATGATCCAGAAGCCATTCGTGCTGGCTCAGATCGTCACAGCCGTCGCGACGCTGCTCAATCGGCAGCCCCCCATCGTGCCGGATAGCAATTGCGTCGGCCGAGATTAGGTCGTCATCCGCCGAAGCATGGCTTTAGCTTGTGGTTGTCCAGGTATGGTGCCGATTAGACCCCCGGCGCCCGCAGACTTGCCAGCGGCACCTTGAGCCGCAAAGAGAGCCCATCGTTTTTCCATTCCCTGTCGATGGTCCCCTCAAGGCCCCGCAGTGCGACCCTCTCAAGCGTTGTTCCGAAACCCTCACGCCCTGACGCCTCAGGCGAAGGCGAAGCACCAGCCTCGTCCCAAGTGATACGCAGGTCCTCATCCACCCGTGCCAAGTCGATTTTCAATCGACCATCCGGTGAGGACAACGCCCCGTATTTGGCGGCGTTGGTGGCCAGTTCATGAAGCAACAGAGCAAGCGATGTCAGTGCTTTGCCTGCGAGTGGCAAATCAGGACCGCTCACCATGATACGCGAACCCTGCGCGTGTTCATGCGGAGCTAGGATTGCCTTGATCAAAGCTACGACCGTCGTCGCAGCGCCCATGGCTTTCTCACTGCCTAGATCGGGCAGCGTCAGGTCGTGGGCACGGGCAAGCGCGTGGAGGCGGGATTTCAGATCCACCGAGAACTGCTGAACGCTCATGGCACTTTGAGCACTGAGCGTGATGATGCCGGCGGTCACGCTGAACACATTTTTGATGCGATGATTTATCTCACGCAGAAGCAACTCCTGCTGCGCCCGGGCATCTTCATGCTGGATGATGTCGTGCCTCAGCGTGACCAGGAATTCGTCCTTGAGACGCCCGGCCTCTTCCAGTGCCACTGCCTGTGCCGCCAACTCATCGCGTTGCGCCGCAATTTGCTGGCGCTGCCGATACAGCTCGAAAAACACTTCCGCCTTGCTACGAAGAATATCGGGCTCGATCGGCTTTTGAATAAAGTCGACGGCTCCGGCCTCGTAGCCTTGAAAGCGTCGTCGCCCGTCGGCGCTGCCAGCTGTCACGAAAATAATCGGAATGCGCCGCGTCCGTTCGTTGCCTCGCATCAGCTCAGCCAACTCGAATCCGTTCAGGCCCGGCATTTGCACATCCACAAGCGCCAGAGCGACATCGTGCTGAAGCAAAAGTTCGAGTGCCTGATCACCCGATCGAGCTTTCAATACCACGAGGCTGTCCCTGCGTAGCAAAGCTTCGAGAGAGAGGAGATTTTCCTCGAGGTCATCGACCAGAAGGCAAGTGACGGTGTGCATGGATGGTCTCAAACCTCTTGCAGATAGGCGGCGATCGCACCGAGCGACATAATCCTCGCCGCTGGACACATTTCAATGGCGGCTTGTGGCATCGCCGATGCGAAGGCACTTTCGGGATCTTGAACAATTGCCCGGCCGCCGGCGTCCAGAACAGCCAGCATGCCCTTGGCACCGTCATGGTTGGCGCCGGTGAGAATGACTGCGACCAACGCCGCGCCATAGGCGTCGGCGGCACTTTCGAACAGGACGTCGATGGAAGGTCGCGAAAACAGAACCGGCTCGTCAATGGATAGCGATAGGCCTTTGTCCATCTCGACCAGGAGATGGTAGTCGGGCGGCGCGAAATAGATTGTTCCAGCGGTGATCGGCTCCTTGTCTTCGACCTCCCGAACCGGGATTCGGCATTTCGCCTGAAACAATTCGGCGAGCACGCTACGCTTGTCGGGTGGCACGTGCACCACCACCATTATGGGAAGCCGGAACCCTTCCGGCAGCGTCGGCAGAATGGTCGACAGCGCCTCCAGCGCTCCGGCGGAGGCGCCCATGACAATGGCTTCGGCCCGGCCCCCCATCAATCGGCTCGCTTCTGATAGATTTTTTCCTCGCGCACGAAATCCGCGA
>CALMPB010000052.1 GCA_937871985.1 uncultured Burkholderiaceae bacterium | reverse complement strand
TCGGACCCTACGGACACCAGACGGCCATTTTTATCAGTGAGGAACGGATAGTCCGACAACCACCAAGCATCATGCAGCGTAACAACATAGGGAATGCCGAACTCCTTGCACGTCTCTGCAACAATGACACCTAGACGCTGCAGGCAATGAATGTGAACCAAGTCGGGTGTATGCGTGCGCAAGATCTGCGCGAACCGCCTTGCCACCATTTCGTTGGCGGCGCGCCAGTCCATATTTATTTCCTGAGGCGTGGAGACCCGGAACACAGGTATGCCGCGGTAAACGTCCAGGCGCCATTCACCGTTGCGCTCATTCTGTTCATCTGCACAGAAGACGGCGAGTTCGAAATCGTCGGCATAGTGGTCAAGGCAATAGTCGATATTATCCTTGAGCACTCGCGTGGCGCCGCCGATAGTCTGCGGGGCGAAAAAGATATTGGCGAACAAAATTCGCCTGCGCCGTTGGACCGGCACGGCGGGAGCGGCCTCGTCAAGGATGCAATCCGGGGCACGGGACCTGTTCCGTGCCGCCACCACGTTCCGCGGCGCGCCAGCTGCTTCCACGATCCACGTGGCAAATGCATCAGTATCCGAGATCCCCACTTGTTCAAAGAGATCAGGCCAAACGCCAGTCAGACCGGCTTCATCCTTCCGCACATGCGCCGTCCCAGACACGACAACGACCGGAATGCCTTGAGCGTGGGCTTCGGCCCACGCGGCGTAGTCTAATGTCGGGCTACGAACCACCTGCACGACTGCATCGCAAATGCCTATCGTCGCGGATAGGGTCGGCAAGGTGATGTTCTCATCAAGCCTATCCCATCGACCGGCGATGTCACGCAGTTCACCTGTTTCGGAAAGGCGGCGATCGACCAGAAAATGCAGCTGTGGATCGGCATCGGCCGCCGCGCGCAGCGCCTTCACGAGAGATTGTACGTCCGTGCTGGGCACATCGGAAATCGGTACCGCCAGTACGTATCGCCGGTCTGTGTGCGATTTCAGGCCAGATTCTGCCATGTCTACCCGCGCAAGCATGACATCGCCAGGGATGATTTCTTCCAGCAGCGGCATGCAGCCTGCCAGCGTGGTGATCGCCTGGTCGCAGTAGCGGGCTGGCAACATGCTTGCCATGAAATTGTCCGACTGAAGCGGCGATATATCTGCGCCCGTCGCATCCCATGCTCGATGGGCCAGCGAACGACCTTCCCAGTCGACCAATTGACCGACCCAGGCGATCGTTCGTCGTCCTAGGCTGCGGGCAAGGGCAATGGCGTTCAAGATAGCGGCGGTGAAAGGCACATCGTGAAGAACGACCTCTTCATGCGCCAGCAGAAGCGTCAGGTATTCTCCCCGCTCGATCGCGCTCAGATCGCAGATCGTTGTGCCCGCCCGCGTGCGATCCCATACTCCATCCGGCAGGGCATGCGAAGTGAGCAACAGGGTTCGTTTATCCGCTGACGTCAGCACCAGAGGAGACGGTAAAGCTGCGGCAATCTCGTGGTACAGCTTGTCCGCCGGTGCTAACGCCCCAGCATGGACGTCGCGGAGGATCGCCTCGCTCCACAGCTGCAGGGCGGCATCGCGAATTCGGCGCCAAGGCGCTCGCTGCTGCCATTGTTCTTCGCCGTCACTAAGGATAGCCAGCGCCGATGCGTAGTCTCCCTGCTCTACCAGCAACTGCGCTGCGTGTAGGTAGCTCCAGCGATCTGGTGAAGCGGATTGGAGCGCTTTGCGGAAATGGACCAGCGCCTCTCCTGGCCTGTCCTGGCGCATGGCAAGGTCGCCGAGTTGGTGATGGAAGGCGCCGGGCTCTCCTCCTAACTTTAGGCCTGCCTCAAACAGCGCCTTGACCTCATCGGTGCACCCCTGCAACTGCGAAGCTCGTGTCGCGATGAAGGCAAGCAGGTGCGCTCCTTGGCTGGCGGAAACGAACCTGATGCGCTCGATCCCTGGCGTTTCAATGAAACGCCGCAGAACCTGAACACGCTTTGCCGGATCAGCCGAGAGTCCAGTGTAGACGGCAAACCCCTCCCAATCGAATTCTTCGGGGAATACCGAAAAGCCCCACAATCGTTCTAGTGCTGCTGCTTCGGATGGGCTCAGCCCGCGCAGCGCCCCTTCAGAAAGATAGTGAAGGTACAGGTCCTGAGCGGACAGTTCCGTTGCACCTACCACCTGCGTTCGATAGAAGTCGGCATCGAAAGCACTCGTGAGCGATAGCGCGGGAAGCTCCGGCAATCCCTTTTCCAGCAGCGCGACAATACATTGCGCCTTGTTCCGCGCATCGCCTGCCCAGGCGGAATTAAGCGCACGGAATTCGGCAACGTCCAATTTGTCGATCCAAGGACCCTGCCGCAGGCCATAACGCTGCAGCAATACTGCCAGAACCGAGGCGCCCTTCGCTCGGCGGCCTATCTCCTCCTTGGACAGAACGATCTTACCCTCAGCGAGAAGAACGTCGAAATCATGCGCCAGATCGTCTCTTTCCTGCCGATAGACCCTGCCTTCGCTGCGCCCCATGCGCATGTAATGGTCAAGGGCCCGCTCCGGCGTATCCATGAGAACCGCAATGTCGGCATTAAGCGCAAGGTACGAAACAGGATCGAAATCCACTGGCAAAGGCCCGCATTCAGTCGTCAGCTGGAGGATAAACGCCTGATAGGTGCCAAATCGCTTTTCCCCTCTCCCATGCAAGAAATAGTGCTGCCACAGCTCTTGATCGTTCCTAAAGTGGCGCACATCGGGATAGAAATCACGATAGAACTGCGCATCGAAATCGCGCGCGGTGTCCAGTCCCGGTACGTCGGCTATGGTACGCCGCCTACGAAGCCGTCGGAGTATCCGCGCGCCCTGCGAACTTAGCCTCGAACGCCCTCGGCCCTGCTCCGGGACGGGTGCCATCGCGGCATCAGGGGTAGTGCGCGACGCGGCGATAGACCCCGGTATCCAGAAATCTCCTTCACGCGCCGCAAGCGCGATCGCTTCTACCCGCCCCCCTGGAATGCGTAAAATGATCGAGCGTTTGGCTCCCAATACCGAATGCTGCTCGAAAATTTCGTCTTCCATTTGTGAGATGGTCTGAGCATCCGGATCAGTGAAGCGTTCCACCAACGGCTCGACCAGCGGGCCATGGAAATTCACCGCCGCCATCCACAAAAGGACAATGTCCTCGTCGCGTGCCGGGGCGAAATCAAGTACCCGTTCAGTGGGTATACGATCAGCGCTAGGCGCATCGTGTCTCAGTTCCGGAAACAAGCCTCCGTCGCGTTCTACAAAACGCAGGATGGGCTTGAGCGTACGGTGCTTAAAGAAATACTCGAGCCAGGAAAAAGAGGCGAGAAGCTCCTCGGTAAGCTGCGAGCCAGGCAGGACGACTTGCGGTGAAAAGTTCGCGAAAGGATAGGACTTTGCCCGGTTCTTCTCGTAGTTCGCGTTCGTCGCAATCAGATGCAGGTGCATCGTTGGTGGATGGAGAGCCTGTGCGCCTCCCTGTTTGCTGACGAAGAGGCTGTTCAAGTCGCGCAGTACCGTGCCGGAATAACCAACATCTGAAAATGCTACTACGCCGTTCTCGAAAAACCCGATATCATGCAGGTTTCGCAAGATCTGCGCCTGCTTGTCAAGAATCGCCGCCTTGATTCTCTCTTCGAGGCCTGCCTCGACTAGGACTTTGGCGACACGGAAGGTGTCGCGATCGGCGCGCAGAATATCCGATCCGAGAGCAGGGGGGACAATCTCCACCCCGAGCCGGCCGCACATCTCCTCGACGCCAGCTTCGCCATGATTGAGCCAGAACACCAGTCCGATGGCTTGGATCAGCCAGTCACCTGCGAAATCGATCCCGCCCCAACAGGACAGGATGCGGTTCATATACATGTCACTGCGTGGCGGGGAAGGCAGGAACTTGCTGATCAGAGCGTTGTCCCAAAGCCCCATGAATTCGTTGATGGCGCAACCATCACGGGCAAGAAAATAAAGATGCTCTACTCGCTTATCGACAGCATCAAATAGCAGGGAGGCAAGATGCACCTTGACGATATCTGCGACATCTTCTTCGATCCGAGGCCGGCGGCCGTAGGCGGGCCGTTCAAGTTCCAGGAGATGTTCCTGCTCGACCAAAACAGAACTTATGCCGGATTGGGTCGCCATTTTAATGTCGGAATGGCGATTGTCTCCGACATGAAGGATCTCGTGAGGCTGCAAGTCCAGGTCGCTTAAAACCTGACGGAACAGGTCGCCTGATTGCTTCGTCAGCCGGCTTTCGGCCGAAACATAGACATGGTCGAACTGGTCAAGAATCCCCAGTCTATCGAGGATTGTGCGCATCGTCGGCATGTCGAAGTACATGTCGGATATTGCGACTAGCGTCTTTCCATCGGCCTTCAGCCTGCGCAGGAGATCAAGCGCCCCCTCTACCAGGGCAAGGTTCGCAAGCTCGATCGCAATCTCAAAGCCTACGATCTTACCGACCATCGCGAGGCGCGTAGCATCGTCGGGGATGTGGCGGGCGATTATACGGTCCCAAACGTCTTCAATCAGCGGCTCCTGCGTTCCAGTGCCGTCGAAGGTCTTGAGCGCGTCCGTAGTCCGGTAGCGCAATAAGGTCAGGTCAAAGGGGCTATTGTCATGACGTTGGCCAATCAGGCTCAGCGCATATGCACTAACAGTATCATGCACTTCGTTAACTTTAAGGAAACGGCGGCGAATAAGCGTATCGAACAAATCAAATGAGACATGAGAATGTGCAGAGCAATAGGAACGAAAATCGGAAATAAACTTGATGCTGCTCATAATTTCCTCATCTTGTGTCCCGTACTGGAAGGATTTAATATCCCTCCTGTGCTTTGCTTAACATCATCTACAGGCGGCATTGTCTGCCTGTCGTTCAAAGCGAAGCTACCGGCAGCATCGTGTGTCTATGCTGCCGCTGAAAATCCAGCTATCTGCGGCAGTCACGCACGTCAGTACAATGGGTAAGCACAAATGCTTGTGTAAAGAGCATGGAGTTGGGCCGCCTGGGTGTCCGGTGTCGGCAAGGAAGGGGTGGTTCGACGAGGCGCGGGAGCCCGATGTCGTTCCGGATCCGCATCGATCATCGCCAGAGCCTGGGCCAATCCCGCTGTGGTTGTAACGTCAACGACGTATCCATTGCGACCGCGCTCGACGTCCTGTCCGATAGCACCCAGGTCAGCGGCCACGACCCATAGTCCGGCCTCCATCGCTTCCCGTGTGACAAGGCCGAAGCTTTCGGGCCAGGTAGATGGTGCAAGCAGGACGTCCAGCTTGCCATACAGCCGAGCGACCTCTCTTTGGGGGTAGGGGGCAGTAAGCGTCACGGGGGTCCTGCCCCAAGTCGTCTCCACCCGCTCTCCAGGTGCCAAGGTTCCATCGACCATAGTCAGATGCAAGCGATCATAGTGGCTGCGACGCAGAACCGCCTCGATCAGACCCGCACCCTTATGCGCAGACCGCCCCCCGACATGCCCCAGCGAAATCCGTCCGTCGCTACGTGGCGATCGGATCACGTCGCCGATCGGCGAAACGCCGTTTGCGGCGACCGTCACATTATTAATACCTGCTTGCGCATAGATTTCGGCAAAAGATGCCGAGACGCTGACGTTTGCACTGGAGGCGCGCAGAAGCGAGGATAGACGCTGCCGCCTGGCGATCGAGGCTATTGGATTGCGCTGATGGGCGCAGTCGGTCAGCACGTCCGTCCCTGGAAGTCTCAGCAGGCCATCCTCATCCACCAGGAATTGGTCATCGGATATCCACCAGGCATCGTGCAGAGTAATGACGTATGGAACACAGCGACTGAGCGCGACCTCGACGATCGTGCCGGTCAGGCGTTGGATACAGTGGAAATGGATAATGTCGGGTTTGAAATGATCCAGCACGCGTTCGAACGGCTGTGCGTGATTTTCGTTGAACGGCAGCCAGTCCATACGCTCGTGCTGCGGGACCGACAGTCGATAGACAGGAATGCCGTTTTCGGAATCAAGCCGCAGGCGTCCGGGAGGCGCAGCCCCCTCGTCAGAACAAAATACCCCCACTTCCATGTCAGGATAGTGGGAGGTAAAGGTTCTGACGTTGTCCTCCACCACACGCGTCGCGCCGCCGTAGCTCTGGGGCGCGAAGAAGACGTTGCACACGAGGACACGCAGCCGCCGGGCCAAAGCTTGGCCGCTATCGCGTTTTCCGCCGCCGAACACGGACGTCAACGTCCTAGCGGCCTGATCAATGCCATAATCGCGCAAAGCTTTTTCTCGTGCAGCGTCTCCCACCCGGCTACGCAGTGCCGGATCGACGATTAGCCTTTCCAACGCCTCATACCAGTCCCTCTGATTGCTCACGACGAAGCCGTCCTCGCCTTGCTCAATGACTTCGCGATAGGTTTGCGTGTCACTGACGACCGATGGAATTCGCAGGACTGCGGCTTCGAGCCACTTGATTTCGCTTTTGCAGTCGGCAACCGGTCCCGGTTCCAGAACCGCAAGGTTGATGTCGCAGCTGGCCAGGACTGACCAGTAGGCGGTGACATCGGGCGTGAAGGGAAAGGCGATGATCCGCGCCCCCATCGCCGCAAGTTCGTCGCAGGGCCGCAGGTGACCCATGACGACAAGATCGACATGCGAATGAAGCCGCATGAGGTCGATTAGCGCTGGCGCCGCCAACCTGTTGAAATCGGCGTTGTGCGCCTTGGTGCCTGATCCGTAGAAGATGCGTACCCGTGCATCGTCACCGGAGCGACGCAGGGGCGACGCGCCTATCCGAATCATCGCCTCGTTGCGGGCATCCAGACCGTTGCGAACGACGATGCTCGTGCCGGCACCGCCGCCAGCGATCGACTTCATCTTTGCGGCAAGCGCCGGGGTGGAAGCGACGGTGCCCGTACACATCGCCATTGCGTATCGAAACAACGGCACGCCAAAGATCAAACCCGCATATTCGAGAATCGAAATCTGCCCCTCGAACGATGCGAACGGATCAGGATAAACCTGCGCATCGAAGATCAGGTCGTCGATCTCGTAATAGGTTTCCAAACCCATTGCGTTGGCATGTTGTATCGCCCGCAATATCGCGGGAACCGCAGGAACTCGATAGAAAATTGCAGCGCGCGCACCAATCAAGCTATCAACGAAATTCTGAACATCGCCATGCGAGAAAACCCGCACTGGGATACCGGCCTGTTCAAACTGCATTGCCTTCTGTTCGATGCGATAATGGGTGCACTGGCGCAAGTCGTCATTAGCCAAAATTGCTACGTAACCTTCAGGACTTCCACCCAGCGGGGCCGGCATTGCATCCAGATCGGCGTGGATGTCGCGAATTTCGTTTAGCGCATCTACCAACAGCGCGTCGGCTATCTCGCGGCTGACGTCGCCAGCGACGACTTCGCGATAGAGACCATGCGCGGCCGCGCTGCGATCCTCAAAGTATAACTGGATGATTTCATGCAGCTTGACTGCAAACTCGGCGCGCTGCCGCCATACACGATGGGCGCGTCGCAATACGTCGAAAGCTTGCCCAAACTGCCTGCGTCCGGCATAAAGTGTGGCCGCATGGAGGAAACTCCAGATTGGCGCACGCTCGATTCGCATCGATGCTTCATAAGCCTCCAACGCCGGCTGCACTGCACCTCGCGCACGCCGTGCATCGCCCAGTAGGCACAAGGCATCGCCCGTAGGCGCAATCGCGGTTGATCGCTCGAGTATAGCTACCGCTTTTACGTTATCGCCTAGGACCAGCGCGCGTGCCCCAATGCGCCCGAGCAGCCAGCCCGCATCCCTTCCCAGCAGGTCAATAGCTTGCAAGACGCTGGCAGTGGGCGCGTTGAACAAAGCGACAAGAGCTTGGCTACGAGTGGTCGCTGGCGACATCGCGTAACGACGCGCGAATGTCTGCCAGTCAAAATTCACCGGGAATGGCCGCTCTCCAAGAAACGGCGCAAGAAAAACCCGTTCATTGGGAGCAGCGCCGACCACAAACCCCTCCGCCAGCCAAGCCCGATAAAGATCCGCATCAGAACTGTCCTGATGACCGGGTAGGATAGCATTGTTGCGCACGAAATCGACATCGAAAGCGTATTCAAAATTAATTGGCCAAAGCTGGTCGATGCCTTGTGCACAAAACAGCGCGATCGCTTCTTCGCGCGTGGTCGGCCGCGTGATTGCGTTTTGAGCCAATTCGTCCCCGCACCAAGCAAGGAATTCGGACGTACGGAAGATCGCCTGCCACTTTTGGTCATCGGCCAGCACCTGGACTGCTGTGGCATCCTGAGGGAATTGACTAGTGCGCCCCTCTTGGCGGCCATGGCTGAGATAGTGGCGAAAAAACTCCTCTTCCGTCGAGAATTTCTGCGCGAGATCTTTATTGTAGAATTTGTAAGCGGCAACGTCGAAATCAGTTCGCAGGTCGGGCGACACGTTTTCCAAGTGAAGCAGGTATTCGCGCTCATTGCCAAAGCGGCCTTCGGCACGACCATGACGCAGATAGTGGTTCAGGGCTTGGCGGCGAGTCCTGAAAAGCGCCAGATCTTTATAATGCGATAGATAGAAGGATGCATCAAACCCCCGTGCCGCACTACTAAATCTATTTAAAATGTACTTCACCAGACCCAAGGTTGTATTCTCCAATATCGTACCAGCCCTAACAAACCTTCTTTCAAAAGGCCCGCAAAGTTGCGGAAGCCAACCCTAGGTTAACAGGGTGCAATTGTGGAGACATTGTGCTCGATAGAACGTCTATAAATTTGCGCGAAGCTTTTTCTCGCCTCTCGCGCCTTGGTATGCGACAAAAGACATCATTGGCAAAAAGCGAGAACACTCGCTTCAGCGAACGGGGCGGTATGCTTCACAAGCGCGATCGAGCATTGGGTGATGCATCGGGTCACGAAAGCGTGTGGTATCCCAGCGGTCCTGCAATGTGGCCAGCTCCTTCAGATAGCGTGCGCGATGCTCAGGCGCCATGTCTTGCCCGCGCGACTTGCTTTCGTGGTGGATCAGCACCGCGGACGGAGCATAGATGTTCCGCAGGCCGGCAGCATGCAGTTTCAGGCAGAAGTCCACATCATTGTAGGCTATACGCAAGTCGGCTTCGTCCAGCCCCTTGACCATGTCGAACAGCTCGCGTGCCACCACCAGACAGGCAGCGGTAACTGCAACCGAACCGCGTGCCACCAGCGCATGGGCGAAATAGCCAGGGTCCCCCTCGGGCAGTCCACGATGAGCATGGCCAGCGGCGTTGCCCATACCTACGCTTACCCCAGCATGCTGAATCGAGCGATCGGGATAGAACAGCCGCGCACCCACCGCCCCTACTTCAGGGCGGCAGGCCTGCCGCATCAGTTCGCTCAGCCATTCGCCATCGATGATTTCGATGTCGTTGTTGAGCAGGCACACGAAGGCGCCTCGTGTCGTTGCCACGGCAAAGTTATTGATCGCCGAATAATTGTAAGGATGTGGCCAAGGCACCACTTTGACCCGCGGGTCAGCGACGATGTCTGCTAGAAATTTCAAGGTTTCCGGCTCAACGCTGCCGTTGTCGGCTATGACGATCTCGAATGCCGGATAGCGGGTGTGTTCGAGCACACCCTCGACGCACGGGCGTAGCAAGTCGAGCCGATCACGCGTCGGGACGACGATGCTGACCATCGGTGGGCTTTCGGGAAGGGGCCAGACGATAGTGGTAGTACCAAACGCTCCTTCGTGCACAGTCACACCCAGCGTTGGCGTCACGATCATGCGCAGCGCAGCGATCCTCGCTCGCGCATTGGCACGCCAGTGCCCTACCGGGGTAGAGGCGGTGATCCGGTGCACGTGACGTACCGCATGCCCGCTCAGCACTGACAGTTGTAGCAACAGCGCGTAGACCGCCGCGCTGTCTGATACGGTATGATCGAGCGTCTGACTGATCACGCTTTCGGCAGCCAACCGAGTAGCGGCGACTGGAAGCGCACAGGCAACCGACAAATAGTCCTGCGCCAGGAACATGTCCGCATCCCAATCCGGCTTGAACCAGGGACAAGCGCGACGGCCTTCCTCATCAATTTCGTCCTGGTCGCCATAAAGGATTGGCGCCTGCCCCCCTCCTCCCCCGCCCGCAACTTCCGCATAAAGCGCCAGCGCATCACGCGGCAGACGGATCGCGGCATCGAGCGGGACCAGATAGTCGGCATCGAGACAAGCCAGCGCCGCCACCAGCCCCGCCATGCGGGACGCATGAGCGCCGGGGAGCACCAGGATACGCGGGTCGGCCGGTATTTCTCCGGCATCCACACCATCTTGGATGGTAATGACCAAGCGCCAGTGCAGCCAACTCTGATTTAGCACAGATGCGAACGCGGCAGCCAGAGTGGAAGAATCGGTGATCGCATCCACATGCATATGAACGCCGATTCTGTCTTGGCCCTGGGGATTACGCAGGGCCAGCGGGGCATCCAGCGCAGCGCAATCCGCCAGCCAGCGTTCATAGGCGAAAGGCAGCGCCGCAATCGCCTGTATCAGGCGGTTCCTGGCACGCAGCCGCCGTCCAGTTAGGAACCACCAGACGACTGCTCCTAAATTGCGGGGATGATAGCGACCCACGCGCAAAACGTCGCTTACGGCAATTCCGAGGTCCGGCAACGGAGGCGTCGCGTCAGCAGCTTGTCTAGCAAGTGTCATAATTTGCGACCCAGCTTACCCGCGCAGGCGCTTCATCAGCCGCCGTAACAGCGAGGAGCGGCGCACCCGATCTTCCGCAGGCTCTTGGACCGCTTCGCCCAGATAGCTGTTTGGGCGTGGTTGTCCGTCTTGCACCGATACCAGATTGCGCAGTTGCAACTTTCCCAGCGCCTCATCCGAGAAGGCCGGAGTGTAGTAGATGCAATCTTCGAAGTAGTAGTGAGTCACCTGCGACCAACGCGTCAGCTGAGGGTTATTCTGACGGCTGCCCCCGTGAAGAAGGTTGGCGCACCAGATCAGCGCCTGTCCTTTACGCGGATGGAAGGTTTCTGCCTGAGTGCCGTGGGCTTCTACCAGCGCGCTCCAGGCAGGACCGTAAGGGTCTTGCGCAGATCCCAGCGAGCCGCCGTAGCCGCGCCGCCCGATCAGGCCATTGGTCATGATCGGCCAGCGATGTGATCCGGGATAGTAGAACAATGGCCCTGCATCCGGCCCGATGTCCTCCATCGCCAGCCAGACGCCGCACATGAATCGCTCAGGCAGACTTGAGAAATGGACCGAGTCCGAATGCGCATCTTGCTGCGTGCCGACGGGGAAGTTCAGAGTCTGGAAGGGGAAGGCGCTGCGGCCCCACAGCTTGCTCAGCAGATCAAGCATCGTCTGGTTCGCGGCGATCGCGCGCACATCTTCGTTGAACGTCCAGGCATCCTGGAGGCGGCGTTCGCCGATGGTTTTATCGCTTTCAGGGTTGGCGAAGTCGATACCATAGCCGGGGCCAAGCGCTGACTTTATCCGGTCGATCCGGGCGTTGATTTCTGCATCGGGAAAATCAAGCACGGCATAGCCCTTTTCATGAAGGTCGGCAGCCATGCGCTCCTCCTCAACAGTGAAGCCCTGCATCGTCTTCAAAGCGGGAAACAGAGGAGATTCAATCAGCGGCAGGCCAGGAAAAGGATTGGTCAAGGTCGGTCGCTCACGTATTGTTACATGCCGCTCCTAGCCTGAGGTAGCGCCGGGATGAAGCGCAATTATCACAATTCTGCGCTTCCTACCTTTATGCTCATGATAGTGGAGGGGACACAGCGAGAGGGTTATCTCTATTGACATGGTAGCTACTGGATAGCTATCAGTTATCCGAAGAAGAGGGAACTTCCATGCCGACCATCGTTTTCGTCAGTCCCAAGGGGGGCGTGGGCAAGACCACCGCCGCGTTGTTGCTGGCCTCAGAACTGGCGCGGGCGGCGCCTGTCACCGTGGTCGATGCCGATCCCAACCATCCGATAGCCGCGTGGAGCAAGGGAGCTACCTTGCCCGCCAACCTTGCGGTCGTGGCCGACGTGGACGAGGACAGCATCATAGACCGGATAGAGGAAGCCGCCGCGCGCACGCCGTTCGTGGTCGTCGATCTGGAAGGCACTGCGGCAAAGATCGTGCTGCTAGCGGTCAGCCAGGCAGACCTGGTGGTGATCCCCATGCAGGGCTCGCAGCTCGACGCAGAACAGGCCGGTCGGGCAATCCGCGTGCTCAAGCAGCATGAAAAGATGACGGGGCGCGCAGTGCCTTACGGCGTACTGTTGACGCGCACCTCCCCGATCATCCGCACCCGCACGATGGGACACATCCAAGGCGGGCTGCTGGATGCGGGGGTTCCAG
>CALMPB010000051.1 GCA_937871985.1 uncultured Burkholderiaceae bacterium | reverse complement strand
GCGCGGACCTGGCGCGCATCCGCGGTCGACAGGAACAGCTTGCCGGTGGAAGTCAGGTGCAGGGGCGCGCGGCCGCCGATGGCGCGGACCACCTGCATGCCCGAGCGTTCGCTCCAGGCGCGGTCGATGTAGACGATCTCGTCGCCCTGCTGGACCGACAGGTTGATGGTCTGCCCCGTCAGCTTGTGCAGCGAACGCATTGCCGAGATGGCGGCTTCACGCACGTTCAGCCGCCCCTTGACCAGCGAACCCAGCTCCAGCAAGCGCATGCCGAGCTGATACAGGCCGTTGTCGACGCGTTCGACATAGCGGCCCACGACCAGGTCGTTCAGGATGCGATGCGCGGTAGAGGCATGCAGGCCGGTGGTCGCGGACAGTTCCTTGAGCGTTACCGGATCCGGCTGCGCGGCCAGGGCGTCGAGCAGGCGCATGGCGCGCTCGATTACCTGGATGGCGATGGGATGGGCGGAGGCGCCTTCGGTCTCGGCGTCCAGGGCATTGCGGGTAGTGGGGAGACGGGACATGGAAAGGGGGGGCTAGGACAGCTGCGCCGCCTGTAGGGCCCCACCTTAGGGAACCGGACTTGCGGCATCGCAGCAAACAGTTCTTTCCCGTATTGTGAAATTTACTGAGGCGTTTGGCAACCGGTTTTTGTATCAAAAATAAGGGCCGCACATGTCGGCCGGTCCGATTTTCACGCAGCAGGCGGTGGCGCCAGCTTGCCGCCGAGGCGCAAGACCTCGGCCCTGAGATACTCCAACGCCTCCGCGGCTGCCGCAGGCTCGCCCTTCACGCCCAGGTCGATATGCGGCGTGCCGCCGGCCTCGCCCACGCTCGGCAGGCTGAACGCCCGTACCCCGGGCCAGCGGGTTTCCACGGTCTGCATGGCGGGCGTGATACGCGATTCCGGCATGCTGAACACCAGGAAGGAATGTTCCGCGTGGGCGCGCACATGCTGCAGCGCACGATAGCGCGTGTCCAGGGTCCATTCCAGCATCGGCCAGGCCATGACCGGAAAGCCCGGCACGAAGGTATGGTCCTTGATGAAGAACCCCGGAATGCGGTTGTAGGGATTCGGCACGATCTCGCAGCCTTCCGGGAACACGCCCATCTGCAGGCGCTGCTGGTTTTCGGGCGTGCTCATGTCGGCCGTGCCCTGCCCCTTGGCGGCCATCTCGGCCGAGCGCAGCGCGATGGCCTGCTCGGCCTCGGGGTGCAGCGCCAGCGGCAGGCCCAGCGCAGCCGCGGCGGCCTGCCGCGTGTGGTCGTCGGGCGTGCCGCCGATGCCGCCACAGGAAAACACCACGTCGCCGGTGGCGAAGCTGCGCTTGTAGGTGGCCACGAGCGTGTCGCGGTCGTCCGGCACGATCTCGGCCCAGCCCAGCTGCATGCCGCGCGCGCCGAGCAGTTCTACGACTTTGGAAAAATGCTTGTCCTGACGGCGGCCCGAGAGGATCTCATCCCCTACGATGATGAGGCCAATGCGGCGGGCGGCGGATTCTGCGGCCATGTCCGGTTCCAGAAAGTGAGAGGGATGACGCCGGTCAGACGTCGATGACGCGGTCCTCGCGCAAACGCTTCAGCGCTTCCAGACCGTAATGGGCGTAGACCAGCGCGGAAAACACCGGCAGGATGACCCACGCGGGAGGCAAGAGGTTCAACAGCGAGCAGATCAGGCCGATGGTCCAGAAGCCGCCGTTGTTGCGTTCCAGGATGAGCTTGCGCTCGGCCGGGCTGGCGTGTTCGACGATGGCGTCCACGCGCATCATGCGCGAAAACGCGAACGCCCACCAGAAGATCGACAGCACGATGGCCATGGGCGGCACCAGCCACAGCGGCAGAGTCAGCAGCCAGCCCGCGGCAAACGCCAGCGACACCCAGATCGCGTTCCACACGCTGACCGCGGTCGCGTGCCTGCCCTGGCGCGTGACGCCGGCATATTCGCGATGGCTGACGTGGCGCAGCACCAGCGGCATCACGAAGACCGCGGCGATGGCCAGCCCCAGGATGCCCGAGACCGGCAGCAGGATGGCCACCGCAATCACCGGGACCATGTAGAGCTTGAGCGAGAACAGCCCCATCGCCAGCATCCAGTCTTCGGCGCGGTTGACGAAATCCCAGCGCCCCGCCTCGGCCGCCAGCCATTCGTTGAGCGGCGTCCAGAACAGGTACAGCAGCAGCAGGCAACCCACCAGCGCGATCAGGAAAGGCAGCAGCACCGCGAACAGCATGGTGGGATGGCATTGGGACACCAGCGCGCGCTTGAACGCCTGGCCCACGCTGACGGCGCCGGCCCCGGCGGCAGAAAACCGGTCGTTGCCGGGCGTGGCGGAATCAGTGCGCAAAGCGGTCATGGGGGAGGAAAAAGGGGGTAGACAACCCGGGTATGATAGTCAAACACGCCTCGATCTGCCCACATGTCACTACTTGTACCCGATACCGACCTGGCCGCGCTGCGCGCGCGGCTCGGCGCTACGCCCGACGCCTGGCTGGTGGCCTGCTTCTGCGCGGCCTGGTGCGATACCTGCGAACAATACAAGCCCAAGCTGCAAGCGCTGGCCGACGCCTTGCCGCGGCACGTCTTCGCCTGGATAGACATCGAGGACCACGCCGAACTGCTGGGCGATGAAGACGTGGAAAACTTCCCCACGCTGCTGGTGCAGATCGGCCCGCGGGTAGTGTTCTACGGTCCGATGCTGCCGCATATCGGCCACCTGGAGCGTCTGCTCGAAAGCCTGGACGCAAACAGCCCGGCGGTCGCCACGGCCCTGCCCGACCTGCCGCGGATGCTGGTGGCCTGACAGGACGCCTCCGGCAACAAAAAAACCCGCAACGCCGTTACAGGCCTTGCGGGTTTTTTGTTTCACGATGACTCCAGCCCGGTAGTTCGCTGGACTGCGCCGTAGCTAGATACAGCAGGTTTATCAATAACTTACGCGCGTCCATCATATGCCGGTGCTTTCTGAAACTTGACCCGGTTTTCCCTCGCGCCGCTCCTATCTGGCTCCTGGAATCCGGGTTGTTCCGAGGAGTCATCATGGCAAAGATCAAGCTCACCAAGACCGCCGTGGAGTCGGCCCAACCCCAGGCCAAGGATGTTGAACTGCGAGATACCGTGGTGCCCGGCTTCCTGTGCAAGATTACCCCGACCGGCCGCCGGGTGTTCATGCTCCAGTACCGCACGAACTCCGGCCAGCCCCGCAAGCCCTCGCTGGGGCTGTACGGGGAGCTGACCGTCGAACAGGCACGAGTCAAGGCACAGGACTGGCTGGCCGAGGTTCGCCGGGGCGGCGACCCCGGCGGCGCCAAGGCCGAGGCGCGCAAGGCGCCCACGATGGCCGAGTTGTGCAAGAAGTTCATGGAGGACTACTCCAAGAAGCGCAACAAGCCCAGCACGCAGGACGGCTATCAGGGCGTCATAGACCGCAACATCATCCCGCTGCTGGGCCGCAAGAAGGTGCATGACGTGAAGCGGCCCGACATTGCCGGGCTGATGGAGAAACTGGCCTACAAGCCGACCGAGGCGAACAAGACCTTCGGCGTGCTGCGCAAGATGTTCAACCTGGCCGAAGTGTGGGGCTACCGCCCGGACGGCACGAACCCGTGCCGCCACGTCCCCATGTACCCGCCGGGCAAGGAAACCCGGCTCATCGTGGACGAGGAAATGGTGCGGATCTTCCGCCAGTTGGAGAAGCTGGAGGCGGAGGGGCTGGAGAACTACGTCATCCCGCTGGCGATCCGCCTGCAATTCGAGTTCGCCGCCCGGCGCTCCGAAATCTGCCCGCTCGAATGGAGCTGGCTGGACTTCGAGAACCGGCGCGTGGTGTGGCCCGACAGCAAGGTCGGCGGCATTTCCAAGCCCATGAGCGAGGAAGCCTATCGGCTGCTTTCGACGGCGCCGCGCCGGGAGGGCTGCCCCTACGTCCTGCCATCGCCGAACGACCCGGCCAAGCACCTGACCTTTGGCGAGCACTATGGCGGCTGGTGCCGGGTGCTCAAGGCCGCCGGCGTCCCGCACGTCGGCACGCACGGCATCCGCCATCGCTCGACCACCGACATTGCCAATTCGGGCGTGCCGACCAAAGTGGGCATGAAGCTGACGGGCCACAAGACCGTGGCGATGTTCATGCACTACGTCCACACCGAGGACAAGCCGGTGCGCGATGCGGCCGAGCTGGTGGCCAGCCGCCGCCAAGCCATCACGGGTGCGCGCCAGCTTGCGGAGGCGGCGGCATGAACACGCGCCGGTCATCCGCAGCATCGTCCGCAGCGCCTTCGGCGCTGCTGGGCGACATTCGGGCACTGATCGAGGCGGCGCGCAAGCGCGCCGCCTCGACGGTGAATAGCGAGCTGACGATGCTCTACTGGCGCATCGGCCAGCGCATCCGCACGCACGTCTTGGACGGACGCCGGGGCGCCTACGGCAAGGAAGTCCTGCCCACCCTGGCGGCGCAGTTGGTGAAGGAGTACGGCGGCAGTTTTGCCGAGCAGAACCTGCGCCGCATGGTGCAGTTCGCGGCCACCTTCCCCGACGAGCAGATTCTCGTATCACTGATACGAGAATTGAGCTGGACGCACTTCATCGCCCTGATCCCGCTGAAAGACCCGCTCCAGCGGGACTATTACGCGCAGATGGCGAGCGCCGAACGCTGGAGCGTCCGGACGCTGCGCGAGCGCATCGACTCGATGCTGTACGAGCGCACGGCGCTGTCTCAAAAGCCGGGCGAGACGATCGCGCACGAGCTGGCGACGATGCGCGATGCGCAGCGCATGTCGCCCGCCCTGGTCATGCGCGACCCGTACATCCTCGACTTCCTGGGGCTGCGGGACACTTGGCAGGAAGGCGACTTGGAGGCGGCGATCATCCGCGAAATGGAGTCGTTCTTGTTGGAGCTGGGCGCGGGTTTCAGCTTCGTGGCCCGGCAGAAGCGCATCCAGATCGACGGCGAGGATTTCCACCTCGACCTGCTGTTTTACAACCGCAAGCTGCGGCGGCTGGTGGCAGTGGAGTTGAAGGTCGGCGAGTTCAAGGCAGCTTTCAAGGGACAGATGGAGCTTTATCTTCGCTGGCTGGACAAGCACGAACGGGAGCCGGAGGAAGCCTCGCCGCTGGGGATCATCCTTTGCACCGGCAAGAAGCGCGAGCAGATCGAATTGCTGGAGTTGGACAAGTCGGGCATCCACGTCGCCGAGTACCTGACCGCCTTGCCGCCGAGGGGCGTGCTGGTGGAGCGGCTGCAACAAGCAACGCAACGGGCGCAGTTGCAGCTCGAGCAGCGCAAGACCGACAACGAATAGTCCTGTCCCAAGCAGTCGGGCGTCCCGGCGTACCGCCGTCGCGCTGTCGTGCTGCGCATCGAGCCTCGCTGCGCGAGTCTCGCCCCTGTCGGGCTTCCATCACTGACGCCTCCGGCCCGGCTCGCTGATCCGCGCCTGCGCGCTTCGCTTGCCAAAAACCCGCGTGCGTGGGGTGGTGTGAGGGGGCGGTCTTGCTGTGTCCCTTCACCGTATCACGGCGTTCTCGCCGTGCAAGGGCTGCGCGCGCCTTGCGCGCTTGCGTCCTGGCGGCCGTCTGCGACCCCTGACTGCTGCGCTGCGCCGTGAGGGCGACGGTTCCGGGCAATTCCGCCCTTGCAACCGGAGAACCGTCATGAACGACAAATCACACGTTTCCCTCGAACAGCACGTTTGCCTGGTCTGCGGCACGGCGTTCGACACCGGCGCGATCCTGCTGGACAAGCGCCTGCGCGCGAGCATGGAGCGCCACACGGCGACCGGCTGGGGCCTGTGCCCCGAGCATCAGAAGCTGGCCGACGATGGCTTTGTCGCGCTGGTCGAATGCGATCCGCAGCGCAGCGGGTCGCAGGCTGGCGGGCGCATGAAGCCCGAGCAGGCATACCGGACGGGCCGGCTGGCCCATCTGCGGCGCACGGTGTTCGCGCAGGTGTTCAACGTGCCGATCGCGGACGAGCAGGCTTGCGTGTTCGTTGAGCCTGGCGTGATCGAGCAGTTGCAGTCGATGACAGCGCCGGCGGCGGGCTGATTGCGTCGTGCGGCCTTCGGTGCGTCGCTCCTTCGCGGGCGGCGCACTTTTTCATATCCCCCCAGGGGGGATACAATTGCCACATGAACGCGACACACAAGCACTCAACCCATCCCGATCTCGTGAAGCGGCTGAAACGCGCCGATGGTCATCTTCGGCACGTCATAGGGATGATCGAAAGTGGCGAATCCTGTCTCGACATCGCCCGCCAGCTCGCGGCGGTGGAAAGCGCGGTGACGGCCGCAAAGCGCGTCCTGATCCACGACCACATCGACCATTGCCTGGCCCATGACGAAGACTCCGTTTTGACCGAAATGAAGGCACTGACCAAACTGCTCTGAGGCCCGCCGATGCTCTCCGTCCTGAAGAACCGTACCTATCGTCACCTGTTCGCCGCTCAGGTGATTGCGCTTGTCGGCACCGGCCTGATGACGGTGGCCCTTGGCCTGCTTGCCTACGATCTGGCCGGGGCGAATGCCGGCGCGGTACTCGGGACGGCACTCGCAATCAAGATGCTGGCCTATGTCGGAGTCGCCCCGGTCGCGCAGGCGTTCGCCGACCGGCTGCCGCGACGGTCGTTGCTCGTTGCCCTTGACCTAGTACGAGCATCCGTTGCGCTCTGCCTGCCCTTTGTCAGCGAAATCTGGCAAATCTATCTGCTGATCTTCGTCTTGCAGGCGGCGTCCGCAGGCTTCACGCCGACCTTTCAAGCCACTATCCCGGACATCCTTCCCGACGAAGACGAGTACACGAAAGCACTGTCGCTTTCCCGGCTGGCCTACGATTTGGAAAGCCTGATTTCCCCGATGCTGGCCGCCGCGCTACTGACGGTCATCAGCTTCCACAACCTGTTTGCCGGAACGGTTCTCGGCTTCCTCGTGTCAGCCGCGCTTGTGGTCAGCGTGAGGCTTCCCACAACCGTTCCCGGCCCGTGTCGTGGCATATGGGATCGTACTACGCGGGGCACGCGCATTTACCTCGCCACGCCGCGCCTTCGGGGTCTGCTGGCGATCAGCCTCGCTGTGGCAGCAGCGGGGTCAATGGTGATCGTGAACACGGTGGTCATCGTGAAGGCACGCTTTGGCCTGGGCGAATCCGAGGTAGCGTGGGCGCTGGCGGCCTTCGGAGGCGGGTCGATGGTTGCGGCCTTCGCGCTGCCTCGCCTGCTCGACAAGATTGCTGATCGACCTGTCATGATTGCGGGAGCGACGATGCTGGTTGTGGGAACGGCAGCCGGGGCAATGATTCCGACCTATGCCGTTCTGGTGGTGATCTGGTTGGTGGTCGGCTTCGGCTACAGCGTGGCGCAAACACCTTCCGGCCGGCTGTTGCGCCGCTCCGCTCATCCCGAGGATCGCCCCGCGGTCTTTGCCGCGCAATTCGCCCTGTCCCATGCGTGTTGGCTCATTTGCTATCCCTTGGCCGGTCGCTTCGGCGCTGCCTTTGGGCTGCAATCGACCTTCATCATCATGTCGCTGATTGGTCTTGTCGGAGTGGGACTGGCGCTGTGGCTCTGGCCCGCTAGTGATTCTTCCGACATCGCCCACGATCATCTACCGCCAGATCATCCTCACTTGCGCGAACAAGCAGACCGAGGCGGGCACCGTCATCCCATGATCGTTGACGATCTGCACCGGGACTAGGCGCGCATTTAAGAACTGCCCGCCTTTCACATCGCTGATGCCTCCGGCCCGGATTGCTATTCGGGCCTGCGCGCTTCGCTTGCCAAAAACCGCGTGCGTGGAGGTGCGAGGGAGGCGGTCTTGCTGTCCCCTTCATCGTGCCACGGCGTTCTCGCCGTCAAGGGCTGCGCGCCGATGGCGCTTGCGTCCTGGCGGCCGTCGTTGACCCCTGACTGCTTGCGCTGCGCCGTGCCCCGGAAGGGTCGGGCAATTCCGCCCGGCAACCTTTCAGGAGTTCACCATGAACAACGCACTCATCACTGACGAGCAGCGCATCGTGCTGCTGGCCAACGGCCGCGAATCCTTGGAGAACCCGGACTTCGATCCGGCACCCGTCGTCAAGCTGTTCACGCCGGATGCCGGCGCGACCTGGCTGCTGACCGAGATTGATCCCGATGACCACGACCACGCCTTTGGTCTTTGCGACCTGGGCCTGGGGATGCCGGAAATCGGCTGGGTCAGCCTGGGCGAGCTGGCGACCGTGCGCGGCAGGCTGGGCCTGCCGATCGAGCGCGACCTGTCTTTCCGCGCCGAGAAGCGGTTGAGCGCCTACGCGCGCGATGCCCGGTTGGTCGGGCGTGTCGTCGTCTGAACCAGCCCTTGGAGCGCCGCAAGGCGCTCCTTGCGCTTTCCCAACCTTCGCAGGAGATCAATGCCATGAGCAGCCATCACGACTACATCATCGAAATCACGGCGCAACACGATGCGCTCAAGCCGTTCGCGCCGGAGAACGGTCAGCCCTTGCGCTTCAAGATCGGCGACGCGGTGATCTACACCAACGAGTTTGGCGCGCAGTTCCGGCGCCGCGTCACCGGGTTCTACCAGCCTACCGAGCCTTCGGGGCTGTATGCGCGTGGCAGGCGCTACTACCTGAACTCGACTTCGCCTTGGATGCCGGTTGCGGAATCCAGCCTGCGTCCTGACGACTCGGCGTGATGCCTAAGTGCCCCTGACGGGGCGCTGCGCGCTGCGCTTGCCTCCAGGGGAAAGCCCTGCGGGCTATCCCCGCCGCGCGGAGCTTGGCGCCCCTCAAAGGCCGCCGAACCGGCTGCGCCGGATCGGCCAGACCGCAGCAGCCGCTGTCGAACCTGTTTCCCGATGACTGGCGCATGAGCTTGTACATCGAGCCTTGGAGTCCGTGCGTCCCCGGCCAAGAAACATGGCCGGTCGCGCTGTCGTGCGCGTAGCGCATCGAGCCGCCTGCGGCGTCTCGCCCCTGACGGGCTTCCATCGTTCCCTCG
>CALMPB010000050.1 GCA_937871985.1 uncultured Burkholderiaceae bacterium | reverse complement strand
GGTTGCGGGCGCCCCGACGATCTTCTGCACCTGCTCGGGTGCGATCAAACCGCCTTCGATGGTGACGGCATCGAGGCCGAGTTCGGCGGCACGGGACAGGCGATTGGCAATCCGGGCCATCAGTTCGCCTCCGGTACGAGGACATAAAGGCCGATGACGTCGGCAGGCAGGACGGGCTCAACTTCAGTAGTGGCGCCCTCGCCACGGGTTGCGGCCTTCACGCGGTCGTGATCCTCGGAAAGTTGTTGGGCGCGCGCCTCAGCATAAGCGGCGATGGCAGGCTGGTACCCCGCGATGCGGGTAAGGGCGGTGTCGATCTGGCGGGTGATGGCGGTGGGCTCGATATTGCCGCTCGCCTCCTGTTCCAGCAGCGCAAGGCCTTCGGCGCCCTGCGCGAAGGCATCAGCGGCGCCCGGGGCGAAGGCGAGCGCGGTGGCCTCCTCGGCCAGCAGGGTCCGGCGGCCGCTGGTGGTCAGCTTGAAACGCAAACGCAGCAGCAGGACAGTGGTGAGCGTATCGACCGCATGCGTGCGCCACGCCCCGGCGCGACCAAGCGGCACCAGCCCCTCAACCGAAGCGGGATCGAGCGCGCCTTCGGCGATCGTCTCGGCCAGTAGCGCGACAAGCGGATGCGTGCGACCGACATGGGCAACTTCGGGCGGAAGGCTGTCTGCGAACCCAATCAGGCGGCTGCCGGTAAGGCGGCGGGCAGCAAGCCGCTCGCGCAATTGCAGGGGCATGTCGGAATAATGAACTCGCCAGTAGGCGCCCTGCTCGCCCAGCGGCTTGTCGATGCGCAGGAGCGCGCGACGGGTGAAACGACCGACTTCCTCCGGCCCACCCAGAAGCGCGCGCAGGCGATGCCATTCGGGCAATACTTCGTCGGGCTTGAGGGCCGACTGAGCATAGCGCGTCTGACTGCGGCGTGCGTCATCCTCGGCGTTCTTCCACTGGTCGTCGAGTTTCTTTTCAGCATCGCCAAAGTCGAACATCCCCTGCGCGCGTGGCCTGCTGGAATGCAGCAGCATCGCCTGCATCAGCGCGTTGGAGACGCTGGCGGAATCCTCAGGTACCGGCACGACGACGCCGGTCTCCTTCTGGATGCGCTCCATCTTGTCCTTGATGACCTTGATGACGGCGCCGTCGATGATCGAATTCTCACCGAACATCATGAGCGACCAAACTTCCTCCGCCTTTTGGCCGAAGCGATCGACGCGCCCGTCGCGCTGCTGGTGACGCGTGGGGTTCCAGTTGAGGTCGTAGTGGACCACTGCGTTGAACAGCGATTGCAGGTTGATGCCCTCGGACAGGCAATCGGTGGCGACAAGGATGCGCTCAGGGTGGTCTTCCAGCGCTTCCACGCGAGCGCGGCGCTCCTCCGGGGTGAGTCGACCAGTGACGACTTCGACCTTGTGCTTCTTAAACTGCGCCTGCAGCGCCGCGCCGACGGCTTCGGCGGTGTTTATGAAGCGGCAGAAGATCACCGGCTGCGCGCCTTTCTCCTTCGTCAAGTAGGTGACCCATCGGGTCAGCTCCCGCAGCTTGGGATCCTTGGCGAAGTTCGCGACCAACCCTTCTGCCTTGACAATCAAGCTCCGCAGTTCGGCGGCTTCCTCGCCATCGAGCGCGGTGGCGGGTTCGAGGTCGGTGTCGGCGAAGTCGCTTTCGTCGCTGTCAAAAATGATGGGTTCGAGCGCGTCCGCCTCGGCCATACCTCCAAGCCGGTTGCGCAATGCGCTGAGCGCAGCGGCGGGCGACGAACCGACGCAGCGCATCAACGCCAGCGTGCCCCAGAACGCCAGACGGCGCGCCTTCTCACCAATGACCCGATTGGCCACACCCACGCAATATTCCAGCACGTCCTCTTGGAAGTTCAGGAAATCTCCGGTCAGCGCATAAGGCGCGTCTTTCTTCATTGGCGTGGCGAAAGCGCGGGCCTCACCCCACTTATCAGCAATATCGGGACGGCGGCGCTGAACGAAGTGCTGAGCAAGGCGTCGGCGATAGCGCTCGACCGCGTTGACATCGGGCGCGTCGGGGCCACCGGAAAGGTCGGGATGGAGTAGGCTGAGCAGGCGTGCATAGGCGTCCTGATTGCCGCTATGCGGAGTTGCCGTAAGCAGCAGAAGGTGCCGTCCGGCGTTCTCCGCCAACGTCTCCAGCAGGGCAAAGCGCTGATGCGTGCCCTTCTCGTTCCCCCCAACGCAGGTGTGCGCCTCATCGACGATGACGAATCCAGGACAGGTCTGCGCAAAGCTGGCACGGCGGCTGTCAGCCTTGATATAATCAAGGCTGACGACGGTGAAAGGGTGGACCGCGAAGATCGTGTCGCCCGGCGCAAGTCCGCGCTCCAACGAGCGGGCGCGGGCCGAGGTGACCGCGACAGCATCGATGTCGAACTTCTCCGCCAGTTCGCCGACCCACTGGTCGACTAGGTGCGGCGGGCACAGCACGGTAAAACGGTCGATCTCGCTGCGGTCGAGCATTTCGCGCAGGATCATCCCCGCCTCGATAGTCTTACCGATGCCCACGTCGTCGGCAATCAGTAGGCGTTTGATGTCGAGACGCATCGCCATGAGCAACGGCACCAACTGATAGGCCCGCGGCTCGACGCCGAGATGCGCGGCGCTGCGGAACGGCCCTGCCCCGCGCCGCAGCGACAGGCGCAAGGCGTCAGCCAGCATCCGCGCCGCGTCCTGTGTGTCGAGCTGGTCGGAGCACGGCGGCGCAAATGTTGCAGGCTGGACCGGGATAGCCTCAAGCGCGGTGGCGATGACGATGGCGTCCTCTTCCGAACCCGACAGTGGGCGCACCCGCATCAGCCCCTCGCCCGGCTTGCCCAGCACGATCCACTCGCGGTCGCGGGCCTTGACGAGATCGCCGGTCTGGAATTGACCGGTCTGAGAGGGGGCGTTCATGCGGGCACTCCAAGCGCTGCCGCCAGCGCGGGCGGCAAGGTTTCGCCGGGCAGTTCCGGCAGTTCGATGAGTTCGCGCCCGATCGCCTCACAACGCGCGATGAGTTCGGGCGGCGCCGTTCCGGCAACCGCCATGACCATGTGGTCTGGCCAACATAGCGGCCAGGTGGTGCCGGCAATCGCTTCAGCCTTTGGCGCAGGCGCCTGCCAGCGAGCCAAAGCGACTAACCACGGGCTGTCTCCGGGTTCAGGCGCATCAGCAGAGCGGTCGCGCCCGCACCGCGCCATGCGTTCAATGACATCGCGCACGACCTTGTCCTCGCGGTCAATCATCTCGTGGTCAGGCTGGTTGTAGTAGGATAGCAGGCAGCGATAGCACCCGGCTACACAAGCGTCGTCGTCGTCGTGAAGATGGCCATCCTCAGCCCGCTTCAGGTGCATGAGGTCCAGCGCGACTTCCGCAATCCGCTGCCAGCGTTCCGGCCCGTCCATCAGCCGCTTGAGTACGCCCGCGCCGCCCTCGGTCGCCTCGTAGAGCAGGATCGTCTTGCGATCCTCCCGCGTAGGCAGTGGCTCGCCAAGCAGTTCGCCTGTTTCCAGCACATGCTCGGCCTCGATGGCGCGGATCAGCGCGTGCTGCAGCGTCGCCATTTGCGCAGTGGAAAGGCCCAGCCCATGATCAAAGCGAATTAGTAAGGCGTTCTTCGTGTCTTCTACTACCGGAACGATCGACTGACGGCGAGCAGCCTTGGGATCGTCTTCGCCGCCGTCGTCGTCAGCCTCGGCATCCTTCAGCCAGCGACCGGTCAGCGTGTCGATGTCGAAGCCCGTATGCGCCTTTTCTTTGCGCCGCCGCAGGCCGAGATTGACACGCGAGAGCTTCGTCTGCGGTCCATAGGACAGCGCCGCCAGCGGACTTTCGTCAGCCTTGAGCAACAGGTCTTCCTGGCGTCGGGGATCCCATTCGAAGATCGTGCGCAAATCGAAGCCGCGCCGCTGGCGATCCTCATCGTTGGCCGTGATCCGCGCGCTAGGGACGGCATCGACGTTCTCGATCCGATAGAGCTTGGCTAGGCGTCCTTCGTCGGTCAGCGGATCCTTGCAGACCATACAGCGTTCCTGCGTCTCGCTTTCGTGAGCAGCCCCGCACGATTGGCAGCACTTCATCATCCGGGTGACGAGCGTGTTGTCCTCGTTGCGGGATCCGGCAGGCAGTTTCGCGCGGTTGCACCGGTAGGCCTTGCCCTCGTGGTAAACGAGGCTGTTCGGCCCGAACTCAGCGATCGCCAAGAAGCGCGGCCGCTGGAGCACCGTCGAGGACTTATCTGCATCGACGAAAGCATAGAGCGGGAGGCGCGGGAAGTTGTAGCCCGGCAGAAAGCCCTCGGTCGCCAAGTAACGGTAGACATAGAAATCCGAGCTTTGCGAGGACACCCCGCTTGCCAGCGATTCCACCTGCTTGTCCGCACCGATGTAGCGCGCCCGGGCCTCACGGCGTTCCTGCGCGCTGAGGCCAGTGCGCTGGCCAACGCGATGCGCCTCGTCGCGGTCCTGGCAGGCGGAGCGATAGAGTTCGCGCCATCGGCGGAACGCCGCGTCGAACGCAGCCGCGCTCTTGCACCACAAGTCCGCAACGAAGGCTACCGGATCGCCGATCTGCGGCGCACCTTCTGTAGGCAGGGCTGAGGCAACGATCCTCGCCGCCCGCGCCTCGCAAGCCGAATCAGCAGTCGCCACAGCAAAGGCTCCCAGCGTCGCGGTCTTCACCGGCAACCCTTCCGCCTCCATGTCGAGATTGTCGGGGATCGACTTGCCCAGCGATTCCTTCGCCGCCGCCAGCCATTCGGCATGGATGTGCGCGGACAGCAGGTCCGCGTTGACGAGGTCAATCGCGGGCGCCTTGACGATACCAGCGACGAGATCGATCCGCCTTTCGAAATAGTACTGATCGTGCGGGCTCTGCGCCGCACAATAGGTCACGACGAGCGCCGCTTGCCCACTACGTCCAGCGCGACCGGCACGCTGGGCGTAGTTGGCCGGGGTCGGTGGAGCATTGCGCAGATAGACGACGTTGAGCTGCGAGATGTCGACGCCCAGCTCCATCGTCGGCGAACAGTAGAGAAGCGGCAGGAAATCGCGCTTCTCGTTGATGACGCGCGCTTCGCCCGCCATCTCCGCCATGCGGGCCTTGTCGTTGGCGCCGAAGCGGAAACGGCATTCGCGCAGTTCGCGCAGCAGCGCATCGACCTGCGCGGTATGCTCACGCGCCTCGAAGGCCATCGGCAGATCGCCGGGGGTGCCAAGACGTGCGGCCACGTCGGCATAGAGGCCCGTGAAAAAAGCGTTACCCTTGCCGTTGTCAGGCTCTCCTCCGCCCGGTTTCAGCCTCACCGCGCCAGGCGCAAGCCGCCAGCCAGCCAGTTGTCCGACCGAGAACTGGCGCACCATCTGATGCTTAGCCGCCGCCGCCAGCATCGCCTCAAGCAAGGGTTCGCGGTCGGCAAGGGGTATGTCCCTCCCCGCCAGCTTCACCAGCCTGCGCGCCAATCCGCTGCGAGCCGAGACGCGCACCACGCGGTCGTACTTGCCCGCCTGCAACCCGACCACCAGCGTAGTGAGGAAATTGAGATCCTTGTACTGCTCCTCGGCGCTGATCGCCCAGGGATCCTTGAGCAAGCTGCGCGACTTTTCGCTAACCTGGAGGAGTTCGGTCTGATCGAGCGCATCCACCGCCACCGCCAGCCCCTGCCTCATCGTGTCGAACACGTCGCGGAACATCATCCGCCGCGTCTCTGCCGGGATCGCGGCAAGCAACGCAAAGCCCCGACGCTGCACATCGGTCAGGCTTTCCTGGTCCTTGCCGCCGCAGCTTTCCTCATCTTCCGCCAGCATCGCCACGCCGGGATAGTCGACACGCATCAGATCGAGCTGGTCGAGGTTCGGATTGGTGAAGCGCCAGCCCCTCCGCAAGTCGTTCCACAACCGATGCGCGAGCACGCGATTGATCGTCGCCTTGGCCTCTTCTAATGCGGCGAACCCCTTGGGGTTGGCATCGAGCATCCAAGCGGAACGGCGGGCCTTGTCGTCCGGATCGAAGCCCAGCGCGCGGCGCAGCGCATCACCGAATTGCTCGTGACCTAGACCTTCCTCGCCAGCGGTCCGTACCGCACGTAGCATCGCTCCGCGCAGTAGGGTGACGAAGATGAAGTCGTTGAAATGGCCCGACTGTAACGCCGCGTCCTGCCGGTTATCTGTGAAGCCTAGCAGCTTGCGCCGCGCCTTTTCGGCCGGAACCTGGCCGCGCTCCATCCAGTCGAGCGCGGTGGCGGTGATCAGCGTCGTGGCCGAACTACGGCCTTCGGCTGAAAGGCCAGCCAGCTTATTGATATCGCGCGCCTGTGGGGGAGGCTGGTTACGGCAATGCGGACAGAAACGGAACTTACCCGGAAAGAACCAAGCGCGTACTCCGTCCATGTCACTCCGACCATTAGCACCGAGCAGCATCATGCGGCCCTCATGCTTGCCGCGATGGCTGGACTTGAGACGCGGATCGCCGGACTTGGTGAGTTCAAGCCAGTCATCCGGGTAATCCTCGTGAGCCCCCGCAAAGGTCAACGCTCCATCGGCATCGGGCACCAAGAAGCCGTGTTGCCACCCCTCGCTGTCGACACCATCGCGTGGTGTCTGGTCGATGGGACGGGCGACCACCGTGCCTTCATCGTCGATCGAGACCGAATGCGCCTCGTGTCCGCATTCACGGCAGAAGAACATGGGATAGAGGCGCGCGTGGCGATCCTCGCGGTCGTATTTCTCGGCGGCCAATGCCACGCGGCGCGTGCCGGCAGGCTGCAAGGTGGCATGGGCATGACCGGCGCCCGACAAGAAACGGTGAAGCTTGAATGCCATGAACGCCTGGTCTCGTGCATCCTTGCATTCGCTCATCGCAACCAGGCGTTTGGCCAGCGCCGCACGGCAAAGCACGGGGTCGAGGTCGATTTCCCCAGCCAACTGTTTCGCTGCATCGGTCAGTGTCTGCGGCCTCCTACGGCGGCGCGCCTCCTCCTCGTCCAGACCGATGTTCATCTCGATCCACACCGCGAGTGGATCGCTGCGGAACGCCTCGAACTCTACGGGCCCCGGTTCGGGTTTGAGGACCGTTGCCCTAAGCCCCTCGACCCGCGCCACGCCCTGCGTACAGCGCGACAAGCTTTCTGTGATGACATCGTCCTCATGGACTGGGCTGCCGAACAGCGTCGTGCCAACTCTTGCTACCGCCTTGCGACCCGCATCCTCTTCGCCCGAGGCCATTGTCGCCGATGTACCAATGCATAGCATATTGCGCGCGCCCAGACGCTCGCGCACGCGTCGCACCAGCATGGCGACGTCTGCACCCTGCCGCCCACGATAAGTGTGCAGCTCGTCCAGCACGAGGAACTCAAGTCCCTCCATGTTGGCGACGACATCCTGGTCCAGCCCGTCCTGCCGGGTCATCAGCAGTTCGAGCATCATGAAATTGGTCAGGATAATGTCGGGCTTCGCCGCAGCGATGCGCTTGCGCTCGCTGTCGCTTTCTTGCCCAGTGTAGCGCTCGAACGTAGGCTTGAGGTGCGGATCGATCCCGCAGCCTTCGATGAACTTTTCCAACTCCTCGCGCTGCGAATTGGCAAGCGCGTTCATCGGATAGATGACGATGGCCCGCGTGCGCTGTGCCTCGCCGGCCCGCCGAGCCTTGATGATCCGATCAATGATCGGCACGAAGAAGCACAGCGACTTGCCTGAGCCAGTGCCAGTGGTGACGATATAGTTGCGTCCCTGCAGCGCTTTCGACAGCGACTGGTCCTGATGCCGGTGCAGGCTGATCGGCGAGCGTCCCTCGCCGAAACTAAAGACCTTCGGCAAGTCCGGGTCAATAATACCCTCAGAGGCGAGGTCCACCAGTGCGCGACCCTGCTCGAAGTGTGGGTTTACCCCGATCAGTGGTTCAGGCCAAAACTTCTTGCTCTCGTATATCTCATCGATCTGAGTGCGGATGTCCTCGGCGCGGATCGTCGTGAACGACCGCGCGAACCCTTCGTAGCGGCCGACGAGATCGGCATCGAGTTCGAAGACATTCATTACTGCTGTTCCTTAATCGATCGCTGCACGCAACGCGCTACCACGATGAAACCCTTAGCTGCATCCGTGACAAATCCGGTCGTATGTAATTTCATCACACAGAGCCCAGCGCCAAAAGGACACGCTCCCTCATCACACTGCGTAGCGCTTCGGGTGCTACGATGCTGATGTCGCCGCCCCAAGTGAAAAGGTGTTCCGCTATCTCGCGCAAGCCACCGCTGCGGAATTTCACGAGAAGTTCGTCGCCGTCCTTCTCCAGTACTTGTCCGGGATGGAAGCGCCAGTGGCAGGCACGCTCGACCGCGCTGGGTCCCACACGCAAGACAATGTCATGGTCATCCTCTCGCCAGATGCCAAAGCTTCTCGCCAACCAGGCATCAAGGTCCCAGTCGTCCGGAGCGCAGCCCGCTTGGTTGGATGTGCGGGGATCAGTTATCCGGTCGAGACGGAAGAAGACCGGCTCCTTGTCTGGGCAACCTTCGCGCGGGGGGATCTTGCCCAGCAGATAGGTCGTCGGGCCATGAATCAGGCCATAGGGGATAACGCGGCGCCACTTCGCCTCACCGCCATCGACTGACGTATATTCAAATTCGACACAGGCACCTGCAAGGATCGCCCCTTGTACCACGCCGATGGCTTCAGGGGTGGCATCGAGCAACGGTCCCGCGGTAATCCGGCTGCGCTGCAGGCGCACCAGCGCGTCAAGATCCGGCGCAATACGCGCCCGTTCCCGATCATCGAGCGCGGATTTCACCTTGGCAAGCAGGCTCTCCAGCTGCCCGGCATGGCCGGAGCCTTCCTCGCGTCGGGCACGCGCCTCCGCTTGAAGAGCCGCGACCTCTTCCGCGTTGGGCCTAGTGTA
>CALMPB010000049.1 GCA_937871985.1 uncultured Burkholderiaceae bacterium | reverse complement strand
GCAGCAACTATGCCGTTAAGGGAACCGCGGGACTGCGCTATCGCTGGTAGCGCAGCCATGTTCGAACCAGCAGCCTGCAGATTAACAGACGCTTTGAGGCGCTTGTGGTATGTAGTGTTGCTGTAACCCGCCTTCTATTCAGAAGAACTAAATTGAATTCCGAATCGACAAAAGCTAGGATTACGAGCCCGCTTTTTCAAATTCATCTTTCGAACCATTCATTAATTCAGCAGCTCCTCCGCCTGATCGAGAAATGCGACGAGCTCCTTCCATTTGTTGGCTCCTCCAGATTGCCATTCGTCCATTTGCTTATCGGAGATGACGCTGCGCTCTTTCTTATACTTGTCGGAGGGGGTTGATCTGGACATAACGATGCTTAAAAGCCTGGCAAGCATTGAAACATTCTCGTAATTTAACAGCACGCTCGACGTATGCAAATACGTCATAAGATTCCGGCCCGCCGTGTTCTCACCCGTTGCGCTCTCGGAAATAGTCACTGAACTGACAATCAAATACTGCTCGTGTCGTTCTGCTTTCAGCTCTGACTCGAATATATCCTCGTACAGATCATCTCTTAGCGTACCAAAAATTAGTGTTCTGCCTTTCAAGAATTGACGCATGGCCCTAAGCTCATGGACGACATTCTTGCGCCAAGGAGCCACCTTCGCTTCTATGCGAAGAAAGTCGTGGGTCGACAAGACGTAGCCACGGGAACCTGCAAAGAGAGAGAACAACAGCAAATTGACGTCTAAACCGTACTTATCCTGCAATATTAAGCATGTCGATGCCACGCCCTGCAAGCTATATACGTAGCAGGAAAACTCCCACAACTCATCAGCCTGCAGTTGAAGCTTGCCATGCATCGTTATTCTCCATATCGATCCGGGCGAAGTGATGAGCACGCCCCACCAAAGCAAGGTCTGTCACGATGCCGACATGTACCAGTCTTGAAAGCGAATTCTAGATGATACAGTCTGGCACGCTGGGAAGCGACATGCAGTCAAACTTCACAGCGCGTGGGCTCTCTTCTGGAAGAACCCGCACCGCCTCCACCCTCGGGGGTCAAACACCTAGGTAGCGGCTGCCGACTTCAGAATTGGACGCCAATTCCGCAGAAGAGCCCGTCCACACGACCCGCCCACGCTCGACGATGTAGTGCCGATCCGCGATCTGCGTGAGGGCTTCGATATGCTTGTCTACGACTAGCACGGCCTGGCCTTGCTTTTTCAAGGTAGCCAAGCAGTTCCAGATATCGTCGCGGATGAGGGGTGCAAGCCCCTCAGTCGCCTCATCAAGAATGATCAGACGCGGGTTCGTCATCAGCGCACGGCCCAAGGCCAACATTTGCTGCTCGCCTCCGGAAAGCAGATTGCCCATGCTGGAAAGCCGCTCGCCTACACGCGGAAACAGGTCGCAAACCTTCTCGAAAGTCCACGGATCCGGGACGTTCAGTCGGTTCGAGGCGGCTGCGACGAGATTCTCGCGCGCGGTCAAATTGGGGAAAATGCGGCGGCCTTCGGGAACCAGGCCGATACCCAGCTGGGCAATGCGATACGGCTGCAGTTGGGTGATGTCCTGGCTCAGAAAGCGGATCGTTCCGCTGCGCGCGGGCGTCAGCCCCAAAATGGAACGGATGGTCGTCGTCTTGCCCATTCCATTGCGGCCCATCAGGGTGACCATTTCCCCATACCCGATGGTCAGCGACAGCTTGAACAGCACCTGGCTCAATCCATAGCTCGTTTCAATATTATCTACCTCAAGTAGCGACTTTTCGGAAACACTATGCATTTTTGACGCTCTTTTCTTCACCAAGATAAGCCCGCCGGACGTCCTGGTTGTTATGGATTTCGTCAGGCAGGCCCGACGCAATCACGCGGCCGTACACCAGAACGGATATCCTGTCGGCAAGCGCGAATACTGCTTCCATGTCATGCTCGATGAGTAGAATGGTGTATTGGCCCTTGAGTACCTTGAGCAACTCCACCAGCCTTGCCGATTCGTCGGATCCCATGCCCGCCATCGGCTCGTCCAGCAACAGCATACGAGGCTTCGTGGCCAACGCCATGGCAATTTCAAGCTGACGGTGCTCGCCGTGGCTAAGGCGCGCGACTTTCGCGTTCTCGCGCCCGCCTAGACCCACTTGCAAGAGCACCTTGCGTGCTGGGTGGCGTAATTGGGCGTCCCGCCGCGTATCTTTCCAGAAGCTGAAGGAATGTCCCGCATGCGCCTGCGCGGCCAGGGCTACGTTATCGAGGACGGTCAGATCCTTGAATACCGACGTGATCTGATAGGAGCGCGCAAGCCCAAGCCGGCTTCTGCGCCACTGAGCAAGGCGGCTTACATCCTGGCCATTGAACTCGATGCTGCCTTCATCGGGGATCAACTCGCCCGCCAACTGGCTGATCAAAGTGGTTTTGCCCGCGCCGTTCGGCCCGATGATCGCATGCAGCTCACCGCGATTCACGTTCAGCATGATACCGTCGGACGCGATGATTCCGCCAAAGCTCTTGCGCAGGTTCTTGACGTCGAGTAGCGGCCTAGTCACGCTCGCCCCCTTTCAGCAATCCGTCGATGCCTCCGTGCGCATACAGCACGACAAGCAACAATAAGGGCCCGAAAACCAACTGCCAGTACTCGGTAATCCCCGAGAGGCCCTCCTCGAGGATCAGATACACGAGAGCACCGATGACCGGGCCGAAAAGCGAACCCATGCCTCCCAGAGCGACCATGATGATAAGTTCTCCGGAACGCGTCCACTGCATGGTGGCCGGACTGATGAATTCGGTATGGTTGGCCAGCAAGGCGCCCGAAAGGCCACACAAGGCTCCCGCTATGACGAAGCAGGCGAGGCGATAGCGGTAAGTGGGAAAGCCGATGGCGCGCATGCGCCGCTCGTGCGAGCGCGCCCCGCGAATCACCATGCCGAAGCGGGAATTGTAGAGACGCCATACGAATAAAAGAACGAGCAGCAGTATCGCAAAGCAGACGTAGTAGAACTCGGTCTTGTTCGCAAGGTTCACTCCACCGGGAAACTGGCTTCGCTTATAGATAGTCATGCCGTCATCGGCCCCGTATCGCTCGAGGCTGACAGCGACGTAATAAAACATCTGGGCAAATGCCAGCGTGATCATGATGAAATACACGCCACGGGTTCGCAGGGACAAGGCACCGATCAAGAGTGCCAAGAGGGCCGAGGCACCTATGGCGACAGACCATTGCAAAAAGCCCGATGAGAAGCCTTCGTGCGCCAATATGCCTACCGCGTATCCACCGATTCCCAGAAAGACGGCGTGGCCGAAGCTGACCATGCCCCCATAGCCCATGATCAGATTCAGACTGACGGCGGCTATGGAAAGAATGACGATGCGTGTGAACAGGATGAGGAGAAAATTGTCGCCGGTCCACAAGGTATAAAACGGAGCCGATGCCAGAGTGGCGAGTACGGCGGCGACGAAAAACGCATGCCAGGTCGCTTTAAAAGCCATCGAAAGATGCCGGGTATTCATAGAATTATCGGGTAGCTGCTGGGAAAAGGCCTTCGGGCCTCATGACGAGGACAATGATCATAAGCAGGTAGATCAGCATGGAGGACAATGCGGGGGCGACGGCGGAGGCGGCACCCGCCGTCAGAACCAACTTGAGGATGAAAGGCAGGAAGGCACGTCCCACCGTATCGATGAGCCCCACCAGGATGGAGGCAATGAACGCGCCGCGAATCGAGCCGATTCCGCCAATGATGATGACGACAAAGGCAACGATCAGGATGTTCTCGCCCATGCCGATGGATGCGGTCGAAACCGGCGCCTGCATCAGGCCCGCCAGGCCAGCGAACGCCGCGCCCATGCCAAACACGAAGGTATACAGAAGCTTGATATTGATTCCCAACGCGCCAATCATCTCGCGATCCGAAGCGCCGGCGCGTATCAACATGCCGATGCGCGTGCGCATGACGATGAAGTACATCACCACGGCCACGGCCAGGGCTACGCCAATGACCGCAAACCGGTAGGTCGGATAGTAGACGTCCGGCATGATCTGAACCGAAGCACTGAGCCAGGAGGGCAAGGTGACATTCCTACCCTCCGGTCCCCACAACAGTCTGACGAGGTCATTGAAGAACAGAAGCAGGCCAAAGGTGCCCAATACATGATCGAGATGATCCCGGCCGTAAAGCTTTCTCATCGCAATGACTTCGACGGCCATCCCCACTACAAACGTGGCTGCCAACGCCAATACTGCTCCAAGAACGAAGCTTCCCGTCAACCTCGAGAATGTCGCGGCGAAAAAGGCGCCCAGCATGTAAAGCGAGCCATGCGCCAGGTTCACCAGATCCATGATGCCGAACACCAGCGTCAGACCAGCAGCCAGCAAAAAAAGCAGTAGCCCGAACTGCACTCCGTTCAAGCATTGTTCGATAAATAAAAGCATTCCCTGGTATCTCTCTACTTGCGCATGATGGCAGCACTCAACAGCTTTTCAATGGCAATGAACGCTGCTGAGTGTGGTTGAAACCCGTGCAACGATTACCAAGTCAGCGGACACTGCGAAGCATAGCTATCATGACGATCCTTCAGGACGTCCACGGTTTTCAGCGACAATTCGCCGCTGTTGTCCTTGACGACCTCCAGCAGATACTCGTTCTCGATGGGCACGTTGTTATTGCCGAACTTGAATGGGCCACGAA
This sequence comes from uncultured Burkholderiaceae bacterium, assembly GCA_937871985.1. The sequence continues at coordinate 11,049 of CALMPB010000049.1, read as the reverse complement.
CCGACTTGAAGTCGGCCTTGTGCAAAGCGTTGCGGATTCCTTCCTTGTTCGTCAGATCGCCCTTGACCGCGACGATGGCCGAATTGATGAGACCGACTATGTCATAACTGAACGCGCCGAAATAGGTGGGGCGCAGACCAGGATACTTGGCCCGGTAATCCGCGACGAATTTCTTGTTCTGCTCGTTCGGGATATCGTTGGCCCATTGCTGCATTCCAAGAACTCCCAATGCATTTTCCTTTTGCAATGGCAGGGAGATCTCGTCGATGGTCGCTACCGTGTAGAGTGGGATCTGACCCTTGAGCCCGGACTGGGTGTATTGCTTCAAGAATTGAACCCCCGCAGCTCCAGGATAGAAAGCGAAGATCGCATCCGGCTTTGCCGCGCGCGCCCTTGACAGTTCAGCCGAAAAATCGAGTTGATCAGGCCACTTGGTATAGACCTCATCGACGATCTTCCCCTTGAAGGTGCGCTTGACGCCACTCAGGCTGTCGTGCCCAGCCGCGTAATTAGGGCCAATCAGAAAGACGCTCTTGATCCTCTTCCGGTTCATGTACTCACCCATGGCTTCCGGGTGCTGTTCGTTCTGGCTGGCGGACAGGAAGAGATTCTTGGAGCACTGCGGGCCGGCCAACGACGAGGGGCCCGCCTGGGCGGAGATCAGAAAAGCATCTGCATCGAGCACTGGCTTGACCGAAGCCAGCAATACGTTCGACCAGATGTAGCCAGCCACGAAATCGACCTTGTCCGATTCCACCAACTTTTGCGTCTTTTGCCGGCCGACCTCGGGCTTTTGCTGATCGTCTTCATAAATGACCCGAACCGGCAGACCATACATCTTTCGCCCAAGATGATCCAGCGCCAGTTCAAACGAGTTGCGCATGTCGTTGCCGATGGCCGCAGTTGGGCCGCTGAAGGTAGAAACAAAACCTATCTTGATGGCTTTTTCCTGGGCGGTTGCCGAAGCCGTCAACAATGCAAGTCCCGCAGCGACGCTTAGCACTATCTTCTTCATGAAAGTCTCCCCTCGGTTGGAATTATCAGTCAAACCAGCGAACCGATCCGATGAGTGATCAGCGCTCGTTATTCACCTAAACGGAATTCATTTATGTTAATCAAAATGAAAAAGCTTGTGTCAAAAATCTGCCTAGGGTAATCACCAGCAGCCATCGTCGAGATTCATCTGCCCACGACAGGCCGTATTCATCTGCGCCCGAGGCCCTCTCGCAAGGCCTTCACGACCGTGCTCCCCCCGTGACTCGCGCAAGCAGAAGCGGCTTTTCCTTTGGTCTTCAAACCCTATTACTCCTTCCATCGCTTCATGAGAGCATGATCTATATCGAGCAGATCCAGCGCCTTCCCCACCGAATGATTGACCAAATCGTCGATGGTCTGAGGTTTGGAGTAGAAAGCCGGAACTGGGGGCAAAATGCACGCACCGTACCGGCTGGCCCGCGCCATCAGCTCCAAATGCCCCAGATGTAAGGGGGTTTCACGAACCATCAGAACAAGCGGCCGCCTTTCCTTCAGACAGACGTCCGCCGCTCTGCTCAGCAAAGTATCGGAATGCGAGTTGGCGATCGACGACAAGGATCGGATGGAACACGGCGCCACCAGCATGCCCGCAGTTCGAAATGAACCGCTGGCGATCGATGCTCCGATATCACGATAGTCGTGCACCTCATCGGCCAGGGCCTCGACTTCCTGCACCGTCCACTCGGTCTCTTCGGTAATGGTCCGGCGAGCCGCCGCCGTAAGCACCAGATGCGTTTCTGCGTCGGCAACGCCACGAAGAAAATCAAGAGCCCGAATACCGTAGATGGCGCCGGAAGCCCCCGACAACCCGACTATGATGCGCTTTTTCATCTTGGCAATTTGCCCATGGCCGTTTCCAGAAGCTGGCGCGCCCTGTCCATCGCCACGGCGGGGAACATGGGTTTTTCACCCCTGAAGGATGGCTTGCGGGTGGCATCGATGAGCAACTTCCCTGTGTATCCTCCGCTGGCGGGATCGAGAAACGATGTCATGGTTCCGGAAACGCTCTGGACATCCGTTTTCGGATCGCAGCGGGTCGAAACGGCCCAGATGACTTGATTCATGTCATAGAGGTTGATGTCCTCATCAACCGCGATGACGAACTTGAGCCTGGGCATGACCGCCGCGGAAGCCATCAGCAAGGTCATGGTCATGCCCTCGCGATATCGGTTTCTGTCGACCTGAAGCACCCCCCAAAAGTCTCGCCCCACCTGGGGAGGACGATGCACCGCCGTCAGCATCGGGAACTTCTTGCGTAGAGAAACGTAGGCTTCCGCTTCCTCCAATTCGCGCCAGAGCGTATTGGTCTCACAGGGCGGCGCACCCGCGAAGACGCCATGATAGATGGGATCCTTGCGATGGGTGATGCAGGTGACACGGAACACCGGACTCGTAATGATGGGAGTCTGGTATCCGGTAAATTCGACAAACGGGCCTTCCTGGCGCGTTTCGCCGTCAAAATAACCCTCCACCACGATTTCGGTGTCGATCGGCACGTCGACGTCGACCGTCTTGCACTTCACGGTCTGGATTGCCTTTCCTTCCAGCGCACCCGCCACCTTCAATTCATAATCGCCATAACCGAAATCGGAAGACGCCGCGAGCGTCAGCGACGGCCGCGCTCCGATCAGGATGGCGGCTTCTACTCGCGATCCGCTGCTACGCGCCTCGTCCGTGGCCAAACGAAGGTGATGGTCGGGCGCAACGCAGACGCCGATTTCGCGCGGGCCATAGATTTGCCCCCGATGATGAGCGATATTCCATCCGAACTCGGGATGCGGAGCAATCCACAAGCCGGCCGTAATGTAGCGCCCCCCGTCGCCTTCATTCCAGAGCGGGATGGGAAGCTTGCGCAGATCGGCCTCGGACTCGGGAATGACCACTTCCTGGCAGGGAGCCGTTCCGGAACTGATGAGTTCGGGTTCGATTCTTTGACCGATGCGGCTCGAAACGAAATTCAGCATGTCTGCCTCGGACACGCCCAGCGCTGCCGCAAATCGCCCGCGCGTGCCGTAGACATTCACCGCGGCCTTCTTGAAGGGCGGCAAAGCTTCCTTTACGCTGTTCAGCATGGCCGCGGGACCATCACGATCGGACAGTTGACGGCAAAGCGCGCCTATCTCGTATTCGATGCTGATGTCATCGTCGATGGGTGCCAGGTCGCCCTGCTTCTTCAACAGATCCAGAAAACCGCGGAAATCGGTGCTTTCGGTCTTTTTCATATTTTGATCGGCTCAAAAAAGTTTAAGTTTCATCGTCCCAGCCTCGGGTTCCGGCCGGCCTCCCGACAAACCGATAGCCCAGTCTTTCTGAGACTCGGGCGCAACATGCCTTCAGTGCCTGAGCGGCGTCGCTGCTCCAGGCCATATCAAATCCTTTGCTGGGCGCGACTACGCTAAGCGACAAAACCACTTTGCCGGTCGCGTCGAAAACAGGGCCTGCGAAGGCTGCTATGCCAGGCGTCAACGTGTCGGAGATACGGCTCAGGCCTCGACGCCTGGTTTGTTCCAGAGCAAGCTTGGCCTGCGCCATGGTCATGGGCTCTCCACCTCCGTCTTGCGGCATAGTGCAAGCCAATTCCCTTTCCAGGATGGGCCTGATCAACGCCCAAGGTAGGTATGCGGCCAGAATCATGCCGCTGGCCGAAGAGATCACGGGCAAAGGCTGCCCCACGCGCAGGCGAAGCGACACGGGATGATTGGAATCCTCGGTACGGACGATAACGGGGCCATCGTGTCCCCAGACCATCATTGCCACCGCATGATTCAATTCATCGCGAAGTTCGAGAATTCCATCTGCGGCTACCCGCAAGGCATCGATGGACGCCAGCGCGTTGACACCAACCTCCAGTGCAGCGGGCCCGAGCCGGTAACCGCGAACCTCGTCCCTTTCGACCATGCCGGAACGCACAAGGCTCACCAGATAGCGATGCGCCCGTGGCGGCGACAGCCCCGACGCGGCGGCGATCGCCGTCAAGGTCTGACAGCCCCCCAGCCTGGACAAGGCGAGCAAAAGACGCATGCCTGTTTCGACGCTGTCAATACCGGCCTGAGTCTCTTCCTGACGCCCACTGGCCTCGCGGCCGACGTCGTAGTCATTTTTTGCCATCGTGTTGACCGATATTACGGTTGCGTTGGTTGGCGGACATTTCCGTGGCCGGAAGAACCTAACGGCCACGGACACTGACTGCAATGGAATACAGAAGGACGTTGCTCATGCATGTTCGACAAGAGCTAAATCCATCGCCCTCATAAATTATCTATAGGTAAATCAAATTACGATATGAGGAATTCTATTGTAATCGCGATGAGCCGTCAATCAATTCATACGTTCGCTGCCGACTGCCTGTCAAAACCCCACTTGCTGCACTTCGATCACTGCCCTGTCTTCCGTAAAAACAGGCCGACACATTACTGAACATCACGTCATCCACCGAAGGATTACTTGACGGCGGCAACGGCAGACGACCCGAACGTGGTGCGATGCACATCGGTCGTTTCTCACAATCAACACAATTCCGTTTAGCACAATTAGATTTATCTACGGTAAAATTCGATCATCAGCCTTCGAATCGCATCCTTTGACGGGTTTGCCTTATCATTCCAAACCATGAATAAACTAAGCCATGCGCGGCGCTGCGGGAAAATCTGCATCCAGCCAAGCAGGCAGTCGAACATGGCAATCACAAAACGAATATGACAGCCCAAAAAGACAAGGAAAAAACCAATCTGGAAGCAAACGGCGTGGAAACGCTCGAAACGGGCATGTCATTGCTGGAGGCTCTCATTCGCCTCGGCCGGCCAAGCATGCTCAAGACACTCTCGGAAGCCGCGCAGATGTCGCCAAGCAAAGCGCACCGATATTTGGTGAGTCTTCAGCGCATGGGCTTCGTGGATCGAGACGCGGCATCCGGGTATTACAAGCTTGGTCAAAAAGCCGCTCACGTCGGCCTGGCCGCCTTGGCAAGCGCCGACCCAGTACGCCTAGCCACACAAATCGCCACGGAATTGCGCGAACGCTTTGACGTAACCACGCTGGTTGCCGTATGGGGAAATCACGGCCCGACCATAGTCAGAATCGAAGAAGGTAGCCGGCCGGAAATAAACGCTCGAACAGGCACAGTCGTTTCCCTGCTGTCCTCATCGTCCGGTCGGGTATTCGCCGCCTACCTTCCCCAAAGAGCCATCAAGACTATCCTTCAGCACGAACTGAAAATAAACGCCAAGCGCAAAGACCCCCACTTCATTTCATCCATGTCTGACGCGCAAGCATTGATAGCGGAAACCCGGAAGAACCAGATGGGCTATGTAGCCGGAAACATGACGCCTGGTGTAAATGCTCTGGCCGCACCCATATTCGATTACAAAGGATATCCGGCAGCGGTGGTGGCCATCACGAAGGCGGGCGACGGCTCCGATGCCGGCCTGCAGGGTCCCATGGCAGCCGCACTCCAGGAACTCACCAAGAAAGCATCCACGGAAATCGGGTACTGTGGCATTTAAGCCAATGATGAATAAAAAAGAGTTCGACGTAGTTGTCGTCGGCGCGGGAGCGGCTGGACTCATGTCCGCAATCGTCTGCGCCAGGCACGGACTTGACGTTCTGGTCATCGAAAAGTCCGACCACATTGGCGGCAGCGCAGCCCTGTCTGGAGGCGCCATATGGGCGCCCGGGAACGCGCACTCGGCCGCCGAGGGCCAAATTGAAGATCCGGAACAGGTGCGGCTCTACCTGCGGGAAAACCTCGGTCCCCATATGGACGGCCCCATGGTGGACGCCTTTCTAAGCTACGCGCCCGCCGCCATGGACTTCCTGGCTTGCCATACCTCGGTGAAACTGCAGAACCGCCGCTACTACCCCGACTATCGATCGAACCTTCCGGGGGCCGCGCTGGGTGGCCGTGTGCTCGAACCCCTGCCCTTCGACGGCCGCCAGCTTGGAGCAAGCTTCGACCTGGTCAGGCCCCCTCTTGCGCAGTTCACGCTATTTGGCGGAATGATGATCAATGGGGCGGATATCAATGCCTTGCTGAATGCGCATCGCTCGCTTCCTCTGGCCTGGCAGGCCGCCCGGCTTATCGGCCGCTATTGCAAGGATCGCCTCACGCATGAACGGGGCACGCGCCTGACGATCGGAAACGCCCTGGTGGCCGGCCTGCTGCAAACCGCTCTTTCCATGAATATTGAAATCCACCGACGCACGGCTCTGGAACAGCTCCACGTAACGAACGGCCGTGTCGACGGCCTGCTATGCCGAAGCGGCGGCGAGAGCCTCGAATTCCGAGCCAGCCGCGCGGTGGTTCTGGCTTCGGGCGGCTTTTCGGCAGATGCATCCATGCGCCAGAAATACATTCCACATGCCGGATCGCACTACTCATTGGCAGCATCCACAAATACCGGCGACGGCATCCGCGCGGCACTCGCCATTGGAGCGAAGGTCAAGGACGACTATGCGGGGGCCGCTTTCCTCGCTCCAGTCTCCATACTGCAAAAAGAAGATGGGCGCGAAGAGCTGTTTCCACATCTGATCAGCGACCGGCAGAAGCCGGGCCTTATTGCCGTCAACGAAAAAGGCAGGCGCTTCGTCAACGAAGCCAGCTCGTACCATGACTTCGTTCTCGGGATGTATCGCGACAGCGGCGGCAAGCCTTCAGTTCCCGCCTACCTCGTATGCGATTCGCGCTTCATCAGGAAATATGGCCTTGGATTCGTAAAGCCCCGGAACCTCCGCCTGTCGCGCTACGTGAAAGCCGGCTATCTTTATCGAGGCAGATCGGCACAAGAACTTGCGGTATCGATCGGGATCGATACCGCGAATTTCGAACAGGCCCTGCTCGACGCCAATCGCCATGCAGCGGACGGAAAAGACCCCGACTTCGGAAAAGGCTCGACCGCCTATGAGCGCCTTCTCGGCGACATAAGGCATCTGCCGAATCCCTGTCTCGGCACCATAAGCAAGCCGCCGTTTTATGCTGTGCGCGTGTGGCCAGGCGACCTTGGCTCGGCGCTGGGACTGGAAACTGATACGCATTCCCGCGTTCTTGACCAGGCGAGGACACCCATGCCCGGACTCTATGCCTGCGGCGCCGACATGCACTCCGTCATGTCTGGAACCTATCCGGCGGCCGGTATCACCCTGGGCCCGGCCCTGACTTTCGGATTCATCTGCGGCGAATCCATTCTTGACGATTCCAAGTGAGCAAAGACATGAACACTCGACCTCCATCCACAGGAAACGGCATCGGAAGCATAGAAACCGGTCTTCAGATTCTCGTCGCGCTGGCGCAGCCCGGAACTCCCCAGATGCTGAAAACCATTGCCGAAAAGGTGGGCATGCATCCAAGCAAAGTACACCGCTACCTCGTCAGTTTCCTGAACACAGGCTTCGTGGTACGAGACGCGGAAAACGGCAGATACAAGCTTGGCCCCATGTCCATCCGGACGGGTCTTGCCGCTCTGCATGACACAGCGGGTATACGCGAAAGCATCGAAATAGCCACAGCCTTGCGCGACAAATTCGACCAGACCGCCATCGTCACGATATGGGGATCCGGCGGCCCAGTCATCGCGCATATGGAAGAAGCCAGCAATTCGCAAACCAGCGTCAGGGTAGGAACCACTCTTCCCATTCTGTCTTCCGCCTCAGGCCAGGTATTTGCCTCTCTCCTGGCAAACGAAGCCGTCGAAACCCTGATCAAGAAAGAGCTGGAGTCCAACATCAAGCGCCGCGACGATCGGCTGATTTCTACCAAAAGCGCAGCAGCCAAACTCATCTCAGGTGTTCGCAAAAGCGGGATAGGAGCTGTCAATGGAGAATTGTCTCCAGGACTCCAGACACTGGCAGCAGCGATCAAAAGCCGTGATGGACAACCGCTTGCGGCGATTGCCGTTACAGGCCGCAGCGGGACGTTCAGTACCAGCCCGAGGGGAGAGATCGCAACGTCGCTGCTCAGACTGTCGAACGAGGCCTCGCAGCACCTGGCAAGCGCTGCACCGGGCTCCGATTGACACTCCTTTCGATTTTACTTAGCATAATGAGAATCTACTAATCGGAATTATAAAACTCCCTACCGAGGTCACATCTGAAAAGCCTCATGCCGGATATCAGTGCCCCACAGCCTTCGACCCAATCAACAGCGCCCCATCATGACTGCCACTTCCGAACAGCGCACACCCACTTTAGCTGCACGCGGCATGGCAAGCTTCGAAGACAAGCACCGCTTCGCGCTGAACTTCGCCCCTCACCTAGGCATCGTTCCCGGCGGCGAAGGCCTGTTCGCCCGATGCGCCGGCCCGAACGTCATCGACCAGATCAACTTCAGTGGCGATAATGGCTTTGTCGCAATCGAAGACAATTTCTTCTCGAGCAGGCCTGTTTCCGTCCAGAAGCAGATCGGACGCGCGCTGGCGTCCAACAAAATGCAAATGGGCTGCCAGTTAGGCGTACGGGCACTGGATCGACCGACATTCGGCCTGGATCCGCCGCAAATCCAGGACTATCTGAAGTCCGAGATCAGGTATGCCATTGCGGCAGCGGAAAGAGTCGAGGGCAGGCTGCTAACTATCATCCCCGGCCGGGAATGTCCCAACCTTAGCCGCCAGCAGCAAATCCAGAACGTCGCCCGCAACCTCAAAGAGCTAGCGCCAATGGCCGAAGCGGCCGGCGTAACCCTGGTGGTAGAGGCAATCAGCCTCAAGCGCTGGCAAGACATTCTCGTCGCGGACGTCAAAGAAGCCTACGCCATTTGCCAGGCAGTCGACAACTCCGAGGTAGGATTGCTGTTCGACGTTTATCAATGCCAATGCGAAAGCGGCGACATCATTTCCAATATGGAATTTTGCTGGGATCAGATCCGCTGCATGCAGATTGCCGACAACCCCGGCAGAATGGAGCCCGGAACGGGGGAAATCAATTTTTTCAATGTGTTTGCTTACCTCAAGCAACGCAACTGGAGCGGGCTTGTCGAGATGGAGCACGGGCTTTCGAGACCGGGCGCTCAGGCCGGACACGACCTGATAAAAAGTTACCAGGCACTCAGCGATAGCGTCAGCGGGCTTTCCCAGAAGGATCCCTGGGATCAATGCAAGAAGCATCAATCCGGATGAGAGCGGCGCAATCGGCAAGCACTCTTGCCGGCCGCAGCTTTCGCCAGACTCACGAATCGAATTTTTCTTCCTATGACAGGAGTAATTGATATGCCGCCACTTTCCTCTTCCGCGCCTGCCGTTCCGCTTCCTCCATGGCCACCGGGGGACGAACGCGGCATGGGGAACACCCTCGGGCCCGGCACGTGGTGGCGCGCTGCAGCCCACCTTTCTGCGCCGGGCGCGAAATACTACGAACTGGCGCACGAGGTCACAAACACCATACCTCAATCGCCGATGTGCACGCCTCTTAAGCTCAGTCCACGCCCTACACGGGGAATCCGTGGCTCGTACCACGTCTCCAACATGGAAACCCTTACCGGCGACCAGGGCGGACAATCAACGCATATCGACGCGCTCGGCCACTTCGGGCGCTCACCGATCAAATGGGACGGCTCGTCCGATCTTCCCATGGACGAAGTGACTTATTACGGCGGCTTTACACAGGCGCAAGTCAAGCCCGAACCCTCGTCCATGCTGCAGCACCTGGGAATCGACAAAGCGCCGCCGATCATCACCTCGGCGATCCTGCTGGATGCCAAGGCCCATATGGGCAATGGATGTACTCTCGAGCCAGGCACCGTGATCACAGTTGCTGATATCGAGCAGATGCTGATCGCCCAAGGCCTTGCCGAACGAGGTATTTTGCCGGGCGATGTCCTGTACATCCACACGGGCTGGGGCGCCGACCATTGGGGCAAGCCGATGGAAGAAAATGCGTACTACACCATGGGCCCCGGCCTTGGCTACGACGCTGCGCGCTATATCGCCGACCGTGCCGTAGTGCTCGTCGCTCTGGATAATCCCTTCACGGACGCAGTCAACTCCGGCCAGCTTGCAGGCAAGGCTCCGTCGGCCAATGGCTATCCCGACGGACTGCCCTTCGCCATTCATCATCACTGCCTAGTCGAAGCGGGCATCCACCAGATCCAGAATGCAAAATTGGATGAATTGGCCAAGGATCAGGTCTGGCAATCGTGCACTTTCGTACTTCCCCTACGCATCCATGGCGCCGTGGGATCGATGGTGCGTCCGGTCGCCATTGGAGTGCCCGGACAGGGCAAATGACAGCAGACAAACGCCAGCGGTTGGCGCCATGCGGTTCATAGGGCAAACGATGAACCGCAGAAAACCGGCTGAGCAATGAAGATCATGGCAGCCATCTCACATAATCTACTAGTACTGGGTACTGGCTGTTGATGTCTCTTGCACTGGCTTTTCGGGCGTAGGAACTATTGACTCACTAGGAACGAACGGGCTCTCGCATTTCTTCAAAATAGAAGCTTTTTCAACTGCCTCATATTCACCTCGAAGCCGAGCATATTCGGCTTCCTTTTGCTGATTCCCTCCCAGAAAGAACAAAGCGGGCCAAAACAGAATGGCTCCGGCGGCAGTTATTCCAGCGTCATTACTTGCGGCCTTATTGAGTTGCGCACCGTCAGATACCGCAGCCGTATGAACCCTTGAAGCTTCGGCCGCAAGTTGGTCGCAGTCGTAATTATGGTCAGAGATCTCGCGAATTGGCGTCTACATATGGTCTACATAGTGCAGAAAAACAAAACGCCAACCCCGAAGGATTGGCGTAAGTGCGTGATATTCTTGGCTCCCCGAACTGGGTTCGAACCAGTGACCTGCGGATTAACAGTCCGTCGCTCTACCGACTGAGCTATCGGGGAATTAAAGAAGCGAAACTATAGCACGGATTTTTTGGTTTGCGCAAATCGGGAAACCAGTGGCTTGGCGCTGCAATCCGCCGGGCGGCGTCGCGTTTCCAAGGTGCTCTGCGAAGTGCGAAAAACCTCCTGTCTGAAATATCCTGACCTTGGTTCCAGACCTGCAAACAGGTATGCTCATAGTCAATGAAAACGAC
>CALMPB010000048.1 GCA_937871985.1 uncultured Burkholderiaceae bacterium | reverse complement strand
CCATCGCGGCGGACGAGGTCTTCACCACGCTTATGGGCGACCATGTTGAACCGCGTAGAGCGTTCATTGAACAGCATGCGCTGCAAGCGGGGAATATTGATATTTGATGGTTGTTAGTTTTCGGAAAAGATGGCCAAGTGTTGTAGGATAAGTTGGCCAATGCTAGGTAAGGAAACGGCGGCCTGTATTGGGCGGCCGTTTCCTTTTGGGGCTGGGTTGATGCAATAGGGCTTTTCTCATTGAAGCGCCAGGGATGTCTGTGTCCGGCCAAAAGCGGTCGCTGACGATAAAAGAAGTGCGGGCACTCAACGCCGCAGTTCAGGGGTGTGAAACCTACAGCGAGTTTTCGAGTGCGCGAAGTTATACGTCTTGGTTTTCACGGTAATCAACCAACTCTTCCTCAAATTTGAACCTCAAAAGCTTCGGCTCTCTCTCCGATAGCTCCCATACGAACGAGTGTGACATAGATGGTTCAATGTGCCGAGAACCCAAGTTGTCATACTCCGAGGGCTCATCCAGTTCCATATGAATAGAAATTGAATTAATCTTCTTGGAAGCGAGCGTTACCCTCAGGAGATTCTTGAACTTTGCCCAAGAGTTGTCTTTGTCAGGCTGTTGGGACTTGGCGTCGAAGTAATGAATTAGAGCATTCTCAATAACAGCCCCCTCGTCACCCACTGGTATTTCGTCTGTCATCGAATTGGCGGAGATGATGCGTATCCACCCCTCTCCGGCGGTTGCATCTGACATTACCTTGAAGGTGTTCACCGTCAAAAAAATATCGTTCTCAGATGTCGGTGCGAAGTATATGGCGTCAGCATATCCACGGTGCTCACGACTAAGGGTCCGTCTGGCCGGGTTTTTAGTTATTCCGACATATTGAACTTCACTAGCAATGCCAAGCGAAATTTTGTTCAGGCGAAGAAAGTCGTGAATCGACGCCACCGTTGAGAACGTCGGCCATTGGAAATAGATGAATCTATCATCTACAAAGATCTTTGGTCTGCTCGGCTTTCCATTAATTTCAATTGTTGGGGGAGCGGGAAGCGTTAGTTTGCGACGCTTTTTTCCGGAAATTATGAGATGAATGATGAGTTTATTGCCGAAACCGAATAATGAATATGCAGGCTGCCTTTTTGTGTCAAATCTAACCTTCTTCCGAGAAGTATAGAAGTATATAAATCGCTTCTCTAATGCAGCCTCGACATTAGATCTCAGCTCTTTGAGGTAGTCCGTAATTAGGTGCCGAGTATCTTGAGCTTCAGGCGGATCAACAACTAGGTCAAACCAGAAAAAATCCGACCTCTCAAGTGTGATGTGCCAATATTTTTCAGCATCCTGATAGCCGGGGATTGATAAGATATTATTGAAAAGACCCCTGGTCATGATCGATCGTTTCTCAAGCTAGAAAGGTAGTGTAAACACTATAACCTGCGCATCAATCAAGTCAATGTGCAATGTGTGCATAGATTTGTGAAGTGGCATGGTTTGCGGTATCCACACGAAACGGGGGGCAGAACATCGAGAGTCGTCTGACTATGTTGGCCAAAGAGCTGCGGCGGACAGCTACCATCATGCTAAACGACGACTTTGGAGCTTCTATCTGGATGGCGGCTCCGGGTCGAATTGCGCCCTTCATAATCTGACATACCGTGTCAGGTCAGAGACCAAAAAAGTAATTTTTGAAGTCGGATGAGTCGATGGAGCCGCGCAGGATGTTGGCAGACTACCGACACTGTCGGTAGCCGTTTTTTCATAGAGTGAGGCTACAAGAGCGTTGAGCTACTTTGTCAATTTGCTTCTTTTTTCTTGGTAGGTAATGGCATGTTGCATGCCGAGATTTATGTCTAACTCTGCATTTAACCACTGCATATCTGATTCGGCCGTTTTGAACATGTACAGTCGATTTAGAACCATTATTTGCATAACACGTCCCGCTACAGGGTCTTTTTGCACTTCAGAATAGAGCGCTTTAAGTTTCTGGCGAGGGATTGCTTTCGGCGAATCGAGAAGTATTCCAAGTTCAATGAGTTTGTACGCGGCGGATTTATTCCTTTTTACCACATCATTCACATCTTCCAGTAAGGTGTCGGAGCCAGCACTTTGGGCGGCTCTCATAAGGAAGCCGTACGTAACGAACTGCACGAGACCTGTAACAACCTTTTGAGCGATAGCCTTGCGCTCCTCGGAGCTTTCTATGTTTCCTTTTCTTTGTAGGGCGGCATCAATTTCCGCTAACAGTGCATCCGGGTTTTTCCCAAAATACTCGTAAAATGTTCGGATAGCTCGCAACGGTCCGTTGAATAGATCTTCAATTAACTCTCTTTTTCGAGTACGCTGAATTTTTGAATATTGATTTTTTAAAATCTGACCCAGAATTTCTGTGGTTTTAAAGAGCATTGTCAACTGCGCGATAAGGCTGAGTTCGTCAGATTTTTCTTCGCATTCAACTAAACCATCGTCTCCGTTATCAAGCTCATCTTGGATAGCATTTCGACGTGTTCGGTGGTCTGCGGGAGCCTCCCCTGTGTAAGTCAATTGGGGTGCATTTCTTATGAGTTCACTGACTGAACCGGTATCGCCGTCAAATCGAAGGGGAGCACGTCCTTTGAAGAGATTCTGCAAAGCCTCTCCAATAGAATTGAGCACAAACTCGTCAGTAGTATGGTGGGCAAGAAAGAGAACCGTATTGGCATAATCACGCACATATAAGTGACCACAGCACTGTGAGATGTATGCACGGATATCTAGGTCAGATAAGTTCTCGCTGACATACTTACCCTTTAGATAATAATAAATATAGGGATAGCGGAATGCATAGTCTTCACCAACTTTGCAGAGAACCCGAGCTTTTATGAGTATGGTCAATCTGGTCGAAAAATCGACGGTATGCCATTGTTTTGAGAAGTACTCATTGAATTCACGCAGTTCAGCCTCTGAGAGTTCTCGCTTGTCCAGGGTATGGAAATACCAAGCCAACCTAGCCGCATACTGAAACATTTCAGTTAATTTATCGGCTTTAATTCCCGACTCTTGAAAAGCCTCCGTCAATAAATATTGGTAGTAGTATCCGAGTGCGCTTTCCTTAAAATCCCCGCTGCGTCCGGCGTCAATACTTTGGAGTAGCGTAAGCAAGTACAGAGGTAGGGAGGGGATAACATTCTTTTGCATCACGGCACCCATAAGCCGTTCTGCTTGGTCGCGCTGTGCTATTAAATTAGCTTCATTCAGGGTTCCGTCGGTGCCAAATGATAACCATCGTGTTATTAACTGCCCTCGTAATACATGGCCAAAAGGTTGCAGCTTGTAATGCTCTAAATTTGTTAGCGAGCGAGAAGTATCGCAGTCAAGCATCTCGTGTATTTCGAACATTTCTCCGACCGTGACAACAAGGTAAGAAAAACGCTTACGAAGGGCAGCTAAAATATTCGCTCTTGCCTCGCCTGCCTTCAGAGGACTACGATCAAATCCATCAAGAAAAATAATTTTCTGATTTATTGAAAGTTGGTCAAAGGATGCTTGTGCGTTTCGACCATACTGGGCCTCAATAGAACGACGAATTAACGAATCGATGTCTGTATCGTTGGTTTTTTTAAGGTCTTTCCCTTTGAGTAGCAGTGGAACAAAACCAGTGTCGTAATAATGACGATATAGCTGATGTAGAAGACTAGTGCCGCCTGACTTTTCCTCCCCTTCAATCAATACTCCATCGCCAATGGCGTCAGGGGTACGTAAACGTGAGGAATTAATGAAAACGCGACGACGCTCATCAGTGGTACCAACTTTTCGAAGGTCTGGGTACACAAAAATATCTGACAAACCAATGTTAACTTTGGCCGGGTGCCTAAAGAAGGCGCCAGGGTCGTCCAATGAGGCTTGGAAATCATCAGTGAGCGTGAATGGATTGCTGAGTTTCAGCGGAAGGTCTTGATAGTCTGCCCAAGACCCTTCTTCTGTTGCCAAGTAGCTTGCGCCATTCCACTCGTACTGGGTGGATGAAAACTGTGCCCCAGCCAAATCTAAGACCACAACGTTGAAAGCAGATTTTGTTAGGTCATTGTCGCCTTGGAGGGCGCAGCCCTCTACGAATGCACTTGAGATTGTTTCCGCCTCTGTGACTACTCCTACATTTCCTTGATGTTCATGGCCAGATATAACGATGTTTGCTAGCTTTCGAACGAAACCTCGGAAAGGTCTATAGATACTTTGGTTAAACCAATTAAGAGGATGGTGAATGATGATAATGCGAACATCTGTTTGTTCAGTTGCTTTGTGTGCATATTTATCAATTGGAAAATATAATCGACCTGGGTCTTCTTTCAGTTTAGATACCCACGACACATTTAATGCATCGAACGTTAGTGATTTACCTTCAATTTCAAAACGCGTAGTTCGCCAAAGGCGGTCGTCTTCAGCATCGGGGCAGTTTTCAAGTTCATTTCTGAATTGAAAGAAATTATTTTGAATACTTGTGCAAGTCTCGACGATAGCGGCATCGACTTGCGGGCTATCCTGTTGTTCGAGGGAATTAACGACTATTTCACGCACGCCCGTATTTTTTTCAAAATCGCAATCATGGTTGCCCGGCACCACGATAAACGATACGGGACAAGAGCACTCCGCCCGTATCGTATTTTCAATGTCCTTGAAAAAGTGATTCGCATAAGCGTATTGCTGCTCTTTTCCTGAGAACGCAATATCTCCTGAAACGGCTATAAAGACATGAGAGGCGCAAGGAAGAGAAGAGAATACACACGCAGCAATATCTTTACCCTTTTTCAGAATCGGGTCGCTGTCTGATTTGATATGTATATCGCTTAGATGTAAAACTACAGCTGTCATTTTTTTGTCCGTTTTTTCTTTTATTAAATTATGTTTTCTGTCCAGAAAACTTCGCATAATCCTCAATTTTTTTCTGTTGCGACCTTAACTCTGCTGCGCATAGGGTTTGCAACTGTACAATCCTGCTTGTCCTATTATGCTGATTGACACCTTCTTTCCGACCGCTTCGGTATGGCGGGGTTGTGCGTCATTTTGGCGTTAATCTGCGCTACAAAAACTAGGCGAGATATCGTTTTTAAGTTAATTTAGGTATCATTTTGCCGTAAATCAGCTTGCGAAGCAGCACAAGAACTGCAATGCCCTCGTTTACTGACTGTTTTGTGCCGGGATTGGCCAACTATTCATAAAGATTTGGCCAAGTTTTATGTGAATTGGTACAGAAAAAAACCTTTATAATCAGTAGCAGCGTTGGCCAACTTTTCCGAAAACTAACATGGTGTGTTAGTTTTCGGAAAAGTTGGCCACAAGCAGGATCCAGCATAAGTGTGGGATTCTGCAGACGGTTAAATTTGCCTGATTTAACATGGTTTTTGAGCCACCCGAGGCCGTGATGGTCTCGCTCGTGGGGGGCGGTATCGGGGTGGTGATAGGTCTGGCCATCGGCGCGGTGCTGATTGTCTGGAAGGTGCCCGTCATCTTCTCGGTACGCGCCATCCTGGGGGCGTTCGGGTGCGCGTTGGTCACGGGGCTGGTCTTTGGCTTCATGCCGGCGCGCCAGGCCGCGTGGCTCGATCCGGTCGTAGCCTTGGCCAGTGAGTAAGGGATTGCGCCCATGATCCAGCCAGACCTCCATGCCAATACAACCAGAAACGACGAACAGAGCGTGTTCGGCCAACTGCGTCGAGCAGGCCTTATCGCCACCCCGTCGCGGGTGGCGGTGCTGCAGATATTGAATGCGGGTGAAATGCTGGATGCGCCCGAAATCCATCGTCGGCTCAGGCAGGAGCAGGGCGGCATCCCGTTGTCCTCCATCTACGCGGCCCTGAGCCGCCTGGATCGGGCGGGCCTGCTGGTGCTGGACTATACCTTGTCTATCCGGGCGATATGCGAGTCGGGCGAGTGTGCGGTGGCGGGTCGTAAAAGCGGGTTCAGCTCGGCCGAGGAAGCCCGGTAATCCTGGGTGAATCCCCGTGGCGCACTTGATCCTGGGCGTGTGTGGAGCATCCTGAGCGCGTGTCTAGCAAGGGGGAGGTTCTCAAAAGTATATCGAGTTTATCGACGTATATCGGGTTTTGATAAATTCGATAACTTCGATATACATGCCTCGAAAGCATGGCAAGTAGCCAAGCGTATGGACGTCATCGAGGTTATCTATCGATTGAAACGTGTTGGGTAACCGCTTTGCCCGACTTTGGGAGCAGATCCTATTTCTTACCCTAATCCGGAAAAGTTTACGTGCTACAGAACCGGAAATTTTATGAACTCCTAACACCGTAGCGTTATTTTTCTTTTCAAATTAAGTGTTTAGAGCTAGACTATATTCTATGAATGAGATCCTTATGACCAATTTGAAGATGTACTTTTCAGCGAAAGAAGCGGCCCAGTTTTCGCGCATTTCGTTGTCGATGGTCAATTATCTCTGTAGGCATCGCTTGGTTGTTCCTGCGGTCGGACGAAAGCGTGGTAGAGGCATTGAGCGCAAGTACAGTTTTGGCGACCTTGTTATTCTTCGGTCAGTTGCTAAACTGCTTGAGGCGGGTGTTTCGATTCTTCGACTAAAGAAGGCGCTAACAAATTTGAGGCGGTTGCATGCAAACATTACTCAGGATGGGATGCCCGCATCATTTCTGGTGACCGATGGGAAGGATGTCTACTTCAGGCAGGGCTCCGGTGTCTTGGAGCTTTTGGCTAGTGGACAGTTTAGTTTTGCTTTTGTGCTTGAGGTCGAGTCGGTGCGGCGAGATGCCGTTGCTTTTTCCAAGGGATGTATTCAACATGAGAATAAGAAGAGCGTTACAGAGAGGCGGGTTGCTATCCAACGTTAATCAGAGTGTCGAGAGATCTAGGAGGATGACATGCTAGCAGCAGCTCCTGAACCTAACAGCGGGCTAGGATTGATACAGGTCGTTCTGACTTCTATCATTGGCAAGCCGGAAGTAGAAGTTTCTGAGCTTCTCAAAACTCATGTTTTCGAGGTTCTCCAGGCAGCATCGGTGGTAGCAGCTAACCCGACTGCCATTAACTCAAGAACTCCCTCGGAGGCCTTGGAGCTTGCATTACGTATGCGCGGCCAACAAGATCTGTGGCAGGAATTTTCTGAAATTCATTCCTTTAACGGAATTCGCGCCGATGTTGCTGAGCAACTTTTGACGTCTCTGCGGTCATATGCTGCTTAAGGCGAACCTCCGATTATTACTCGCCCAACTCGATAGCCTTTCTGAAACTCCGTATTTCACATCTCAGCTCGACACTTATATTCGAGAGTTACGAGAGGTTCTTCGTGCGCTGTTGTCTAAAGTTGCAGCGCAACCAATGGCTATTAATGAAGGCCTAGCTCACTTCATTGCGCATGAGGTTTGGCGGCTCACGCAGTTCCTTACAGGAAGTACGACTAAACAGATTCCATATGAGGTTGTGTATGCAATAGGAAAGGCGGCTGCTGAATGGGGCGCGCGAAGGTTATTAATTACGACGGCCATTGTTCAGGAAGCAAATTTTTATTTTCACGGGAGTAGCAGAGAGTTTTTTAATAGTGTCGAACAAGAGTTGGGCATAAAAATCTCACATCAACCAGTCCAGATTGCTCTTCCATACATATACCGCCACAAACCTCTATTCTGTGTGCCGTTATTCCATGAGTTGGGCCATTTCATCGATACGAGCAATGATGTGGTTACCACTTCGTTGTTCAGCCACCCGGAAAGCGTGGGGCCAGACTTACCGGATCTTCCATCAAGTGAAGAGATAGCGAAGGCACCAGATGAAAAAAGAAAGGCCTTGGCTCAAGTAGTAAAGAGCCATAGGGCCGAATACTTTGCTGATTTGGTTTCTGCGGCCTATGTAGGGGAAGCCGCACATGGTTTTCTGGGAGAATTTATTCCGAACCGAGCTGCCTCTTTATCTCATCCTAGCTCAGCATCGCGCTATCAACTAATGTCGGATTTTCTTTCCGGAAAGGCCAATCCAATCCTCGATATGTTCCAGCAAACGCTAAGTACACGTGGACTACCCGCATTGGCGGTACGTTTTCGACTGCCCGACGTTGACGACACTTTTGGAAATGTGAGGCCTTGCAAGCTGGAGTCTGACGCCGATGTCTTTGGTGCATTTGCTGCTGGCTGGGGGTTCCTGAGTCGTATGAATAACAAGCCAACAGGCTTGTGGGCCAGTCTACCGGTTGAGGATATTGAAAGGGTTACAAACGATTTGATCGAGAAGTCGATCCGAAACAGGATGATTTCGGAGGGGTGGGATGAAGCTACTAACCCGTGATGAAATTCTTCAGTCTCTTGGCAAAGATGACCCTAACACCCTATTTCTTGATCCGTTGCTGACTTTGGATCAGGTTGGGTCTGTCACGGTTGATCTCCGACTTGGTTATGATTTTCTAGTCTCGATTTTGACTAGAAAGCCTGCTATTGAACCGCGTCCTTATGACCATGAAAGAAAACGAGGGATAGACTCCTATTTCCAAGAAACCAGACGACGCACTGGTGAGCGATTTATTCTGTATCCACATCAAGTAGTTCTAAGTACAACCTTAGAGTTTCTCTCGCTACCAACAGATGTGTTTGCTGAGGTTTCTATTCGCAGCAGTTACGGCAGGCTTGGCGTAGGAGTTTCTACATCAATGCAACCTGGGTGGAGGGGGACGGTTCCTCTTGAACTTTTTAACCACGGAAATACGCCCGTCGAAATGGTGGTGGGGAGCCGTATCTGTCAAATTCATCTTTATCAGATTGGTGGCGAAGTTGATTATGTTGACGGGGGTGCTACTCGAAAGTACTTTGGCACTGTCAGGCCAGGGGTATCGCGCGCGGATAAGGATGAGGAGTTGGGAGTGCTAGCGCGGCTCGCTGAGCAAAACTAACTTATGCATTTCGTGTGTGTTCAATTATTGCAAAAACGCTAAATACGTCTTTCAGCAAATTAACTTGGCGCTAATAGGCGACGTTTGTTCCAGCGTCTGGCTAAGGAATCGAGAGATAAGGGAAAACTTTGATGAGCGTAGCGATGAGCTACTGGATTTCTTATCTGGCTTGGGCATTTCCTTACCAAGTAGGAAAATCTAAAAAATGGGACAAATCAAGGAGAGGAGTCTCATTTCAAGTTTCCAACTCATTGATTTTGTAAATCACCAATCTAAGCTCAAATCGGATCCTACAGATAGTGTTGTTGGTTCTCATAATTCGTGAAAATTTCTCAGAATTAATGAAAATCGATTCTTATAATTAGTGAAAAAATCCGCAGCAATGCGGGTAAGCGAAATGAGCTCCGGTGTTATCGCCGGAGCTCATTTTGTTTTAAATGGCTGCCGGTTAGCGGTTAACCGGCAGGGTAGATTCATTGAGCCAAAGTGCACAACGTCGTCCGTATTGCTTAGACTATGATTACCCGCGCAGATCGTGATTTAGTAGATCAGCCTCTTCAGCGGCAGGATCGGCATCATGGGACAACGGAAGTAGGTTCTCGCGGGTCGCCCGCAGTACTCGTAGGCACGTAGCAATGTCTTCGGGCGGAATACCTTCCAGGGCCAGCCGGTTTACTTCGACTGCGGCCGATACGCATATGTCTTCCAACTCCCATCCTTTTTGAGTCAGACTGACCACGTATTTACGCTTGTCGCCCCGAGGCCTGTGGCGCGTGACTAAGCCCATGGCAAGCAAGCCGCGCACGGCGGACACCATCATTGGGCCGGCGATTCCCGACTTTTCCGCTAGTTCTATCTGGGTGACGCCGTCGTTCTCCCACAATGTACGTAACGCATACCACTGCCCGATGGACAAGCCTATTCGCGCCACGCGACTACTTAGCTCGCGCTGAAGCAATCGGTTGGTGCCACGCATGTTGTAACCGTAACTTTCGGCTGCAGGATTAATGGTCGACGGGCGCAAGAGATTAGTCATCTGGGGGGATCCGGGCTGTGCTTCAAGTTTATCTTGCAATGATTCTACAGCTGTCATATCATTCATTTAGTTATTAACGATTATAACAGTAACAGTGACTCGGCTGAGTGTGGCTAAGATTTGACGGCGCATCTCTGCACTTTGCCCGACGAACATACAAATTCAAAAAGCAGCCCCTTACACATAAAAGGGCACTGGGGACAAATTCGTGAATAGCATCGCACAGGAACAGTACGACGTCATTGTGGTGGGGGCAGGAATTTCGGGCGGGCTTCCTGCCGCGGCGTACCTGCAAAAAGCGGGGTTCTCGGTGTTAGTCATCGAGCGCGATGAAAACGGAGCGCCATTTGCCAGTACGTACGATGGAGCGCCTGGTGTGCGGTTCGATGTAACACCAGTCAATTTTTCGGTAGTTTCTCCTGTCATCGCAGACCTTGATCTTGCTGCATACGGGTACAA
This sequence comes from uncultured Burkholderiaceae bacterium, assembly GCA_937871985.1. The sequence continues at coordinate 5,397 of CALMPB010000048.1, read as the reverse complement.
AATCAATCGACCAGATGTACTGTTTTCCACGATTGATGGCTCTGACCACCAACTTACGCTCTATGCCGACCCTGAGCGTAGCAAGGAACAGATCTCCCGCCACTCCGAGAAAGACGCGGCGACATTTCAGCGAGTGCTCGGGGGACTGAATGCGGCGGCAAAAGACATTATGTCCGCCACGTTTTTCAATTCTGCGCCCGACAAAGCCCGGTGTCTCCAGTTAACGGCTGAAGCCGTCGGCATGGATGCTGCCGAGCTTCAAAACCACACAGCCATCTCGCTTGTGGAACATTTGTTCGAGTCTGACGCCGTCCGCACGGCGCTTACCGCGCTGCCGGCAATTAATGTGTTTGGCGACCTCGGTGCACCAGGGCAAGGGGCCTTATCTTGGCTGTGGACATTTCTGATGCGTACGTGCAGCATCCCTCCCGATACACCCACTCTGGCTCAGGCCGTCGAAAAGGCGTTCTCGGATCATGGCGGCACCTTCTTGAAAGGTACCTCCGTAACGCGTTTTCTGCTTGACGAGCAAGGGGCGTGTTATGGGGTAGAAATGGAAACCCCACAAGGTCGTCGCAACGTATCAGCCCGTCACGCAGTGATTAGCGACCTGGGGGCAGATCTTACCGGCCAGCTTCTGGCCCAACCTCTCAAACGTAATTGGCAAACCGCTACCCGTGACGTCTTTACCGCCGATGTCGTGCTCGACCGGCCGTTGGCATGGACGACCGAAAGCCTGCGTCAATCGCCCCGGGTGTATCTATTGTGGGATGACTGGACCGACTGCAAACAATGGATCGGCGCGGCACGTAAAGGCGATGAAAGCTTATTCCTGAAGCATATCGAGTTGACCCAGTTCTGGCTTTACTACGGGCTTGGGGCAGACGGTTCCGCCGGATTGCGGGTGCGCTTTGGCACGGGCCCGTACCTTGACGATAACTGGGCTGCGCGACACGAAAAATATACCGAAGCCATTCGAACGCGTCTTCACAGCATCGACCCGGATGTCGAAATCAAGTCGATCAATCTTACGAGTCCACAAGACTATTGGAATTGGAATCCGGCGGCAAGTCACGGCAACCCCGTCGGCGGCGACTTCATTGAAGGGCAATGGATGAATGAACGGTTGCCCTACCGCAGTGCAGTGCCTGGCCTGTATCTGGCCAATTCTGTTTGGCCCAGCTCGCTATCTTGGATGGCGCCTGGCTATAACGTGGCAAATGTCGTTGCCGACGACCTGGACTTTGAGCGGCCATCTTGGTGGTCTCATTCGCCCTACCCGTCTTTTTAAGCAACTTTTATCTTTCGGCTTTTCACCTTTCGGAGTAGCGCCATGAAGAAATATGTTTCTTATGTTTGTGCTTTTCTACTTAGCTCCAGTTTTTTGATCACCCCGCCGGCAGTCAGCCAGGAAAATTCCGCCCAGGCGCCTATTAAAGTAGCAGTGGGGGTCGACCCATCGTTTGCACCATTCTTTGTGGCGGACGCACAAGGCCTGTTCAAAAAGCATGGATTGAACGTCGAGGTGCATCAGTATGCGAACGGAGGCGTAACCGGGGACGCGGTTGTTGCCCGAAGCGTGGAGCTTGCCGGCGTACCCGACTTCAACCTTCTTGTTAGAGCTACGCGCGCAGACTTAAAAGCGATCGGAGTCTATGTAGAAGACGAAGGTAATTATGTCAGTGTGGTCACGAAAAAGAATATCTCCAAGCCGGAGGAAATTAAAAAGATCGGGTCTGCTACCGGCACGTTCGGAGAATATGCAACGGATCGCTTTATCCGGAAATACAACCTTAAGTCAATAGAAATCGTGCAAGCGGGGCCGCCGGAGATGATCGGGCTTTTAGGCAACGGCACTATCGATGCTTTTATTCTTTGGGAACCGTGGCCAACAAGGGGTAGCGCTCAAGGGGGGAAAGTCCTGATGCCCATCCGTGAGTATGGCGTGTCTTACGTGCATACCGTAGCAACTCGCAGCGAGTGGCTCGGCCAGAATAAAGATAAGGCGAAAGCCTTTATGAGCGCACTGGCAGAGGCCACGAAATTCATAAATGACAACCCGCAAGGCACGGCCGTTATCATGAAAAAAGCCGCGCGTATTCCCGAAGAGCTGACGACTAAAGCGGTTGGGCAACTGCAGTTCAAGGTGCGTGACATCAACGCCAAGGACAAAGAAAATTTCGTTGCCATGCTTGACTTCCTTACCCGGGAAAAGCTGGTCAAAGACCGGCCGAATCTGGACAAGCTGATTGTTCACGGTCTTTCTCCCGAAGCCAACTAGGCAAGGAAGCAGGAAAATGAGTGGCACGCAAGGTATCGGTTCCGTTATTCCAGACACCACGGGGCACAGCATAGAATTTCGGCAGGTATCGATTCGCTTTGGGCCTTTTCTAGCAGTATCGGATGTCTCTTTAAAGATTGATCCCGGAGAATTCGTGTGCGTGATTGGGCCTAGTGGCTGCGGTAAATCCACATTACTCAATGCCGCAGCCGGATTCCTTGTCAAACGCGAGGACGACGATGTCGTAGGCGGAGACGTATTGGTCAACGGCGCCGTGGTACGGAAGCCGGATGTGTCGCGCGGCGTCGTCTTTCAAAATAGCGGCGCTTTGTTCCCGTGGCTGACGGTTCGTCAAAACGTGGGGTATGGCCCCAAGCTCAAAGGCGTTCGCGGGCCAGCATTGAAGAGCCTCGTTGAGCAGTACATCGACCTTGTCGGTCTGAGCCATGCGGCCGACCGCTATCCCTGGCAGTTATCGGGCGGTATGCAGCAACGGGTTCAATTGGCCCGCGTGCTGGCCAATCAACCGCAAGTGGTCTTTATGGACGAACCTCTTGGCGCTCTGGATGCCCAGACTCGCGCAGTCTTGCAGACGGAAATCGAGCGACTCTGGCTGGAAACCCGGTGCACGATAATGTTCATTACGCACGACCTGGACGAAGCGCTCAAGCTGGCTGATCGAGTAGTTACCATGAATTCCGGGCCGGCGGCCGGAATCAAATCCATCTACAAAATAGATCAACCTCGCCCTCGCGATGAGACAGCGCCGAGCTATGTCGAGCTGCGCAAACGCCTGTGGAGTGACATATCGGAAGAGGTCCTGAAGACACTCAATATGCAAAAGGAGCAGGTGCAATGAACACCATGGCAAAGGGCGCTTGCGCCGCACGGCAGGTAAGCGTTTTGAGCCGCATCCGACGTCAGGTCCGAAAGATCTCTTCTTTTGGAACCTTTGTTGCATCGGTGATCTTGGGAATTATCGCTTGGCAACTTATCAGTTTGCCCTACGATACATACTTCTTTCCATCACCTTTGGAAACTTGGTCTTCGTTTAAAGAGCTCACTGAAGAAGGTGTGCTCCTGGATTCAATTTCCGCTTCGGCGATGCGCATTATTGTTGGCTGGACTTTGGGCCTGGTTGTTGGCGTGCCCGTTGGATTAGTGATGGGACGATTTGAATTGGTGCGCCGTTTGCTCGACCCTTATATCGAGTTTTTCAGATTCGTACCTCCGATCTCGTTCGTTACGCTCGCGATCATCTGGTTTGGCGCCGGCGAAGCATCAAAAGTGGTTCTCATTTTCTATACCAGCGTGTTCATCTTCACCATCAGCACCATCGCGGGCGTTGTTGGGGTCAATCCGTTGCAAATTCGCGCGGCCCAGGCTTTAGGCGCCGGGCGGATCAGGACTTTGTTAACGGTGATCGTGCCCGCGACCGTTCCAGCAATCGTCACAGGCGGACGTCTGGCCATGGGCAACTCGTTCCTGACCATTGTGTCCGCGGAAATTATCGCAGCACAGCACGGCTTGGGCGCTTTGATCTGGAAGTCGAGAAACTACGCGCAAACAGAGTGGGTATTTGTCGGGATTATTTGTCTGGGCATTATGGGTTTTTTATTTGATAGAGTCCTCAGGCTTATAGCGAATCATGGCTTAAGGCGGTATATCAAAACGACGAACTAACAGCGGGTGGAAAAAGTTGTCGGCCCGATGCCCCGCTGGAAAGATTCGATATTACATGCGTACTTCCGTGGCCTTACAACCTAATTCCTTTCGCATCGCATCAAGGTATGCGCCGGCATAGGGTTGACGCATGCGGGGCTCTGACATTCTATGCAAAATCTCGATACGCCTTAGCAAAGGAGCGGTCCAATGAAAGTCATTATCGTAGGAGCAGGCATCGGTGGATTAACCACAGCCCTCTTGCTCCATCAGCGAGGCGTAGATTGCGAGATCTACGAAAAGGTTCCGACCCTGTTGCAACAGGGCGTGGGCCTGATGCTGCTTCCGCATGCCACCAAGGTCATGAAGGGGTTAGGCTTGTTGACCGAACTCGACAAGGTCGGTGTGCAAATAGAGCGCACTTTTTTTCGCACGCGACACGGGCAAAATGTTTGGGACGAGCTACGCGGACTCGCCGCAGGTTACGACGTGCCGCAGTTTGCGCTCCATCGCGGCTATCTGCAGCGTGTACTAGTCGACGCTGTCCAGAAGCGCCTGCCAGGCGCTCTGCATCTTGATGCAGCGTTCGAAAACGTAGAACAAACCGCTCATGGAGTCGTTGCGCAATTTCGTCGGGCTGATGGAAGCAAGATTAAGATAAGTGGAGACGCACTGATCGGCGCCGATGGCATTCACTCCGCCGTCAGGCGCCATTTACATCCGGAAGAAGGCATGCCGCGCTGGAGCGGTCTTATGCTGTGGCGGGGCTCCGTAGAATGGCCGACCTTCTTGGATGGGCGCACTTACATAAATACTGGGAGCATGGACGCCAAGTTTGTGTGTTATCCGATGGCATCCGGAACCCAACCTGGCATGCAACTGACGAACTGGGCCACGGTCGTACGTCGCTCCGAACCCGGAGGCGCTCCTCCGGCACGGGAAGAGTGGGACCGGGAAGCCCGCCTTGCCGATGTTCAGGGGCTTCTAAAGGCTTTCACGATTCCCGAGGTGGACATCGAAGCGCTGGTTGCCGCCACGCCTGTCTTCTGGGAATTTCCGATGTGCGACCGCGACCCTCTTCCGCACTGGACGGTCGGTCGCATTACGCTTCTGGGCGATGCAGCGCATTCCATGTATCCGTTCGGCGCCAATGGCGCGGCACAGGCCATTGTCGACGGCCAGGTTTTGGCGGAACTGTTGGTCAAAGAATCGTCTGTTGTCAGGGCCCTTGAGCTCTACGAAGAAGTACGTTTGCCCATTGTCAACGAAATCGTGGCTACCAACCGTCGAGGCGGGCCAGAGCTAGTCATCAACGAGATAGAGCGGCTCGCTCCAGAACCTTTTGACGATATCGACGCCGTTCTGCCTTTTGCCGACCGAAAGGCGATTGTGCATGGCTACGCCAAGCTGGCCGGGTTTGCGAACGACGTGTTGGCGGTCGGCTCTCCCCCGGG
>CALMPB010000047.1 GCA_937871985.1 uncultured Burkholderiaceae bacterium | reverse complement strand
GTGCGAGCGGTGGTAGGGCGTGCGGGGCTTGAACCCGCGACCGACGGATTATGAGAGGGTGGCGAATGTCTATCTGAGTTCCGCCGAGTTGAACTCAGACCGACCTCGATTGACCGTTCTGCTGCGTCATCTCGGGCGACTTCGGTGCAGGTAGGAACTCATCTCGGTCAGCCGTGGAGAGCGTCGGCGAAGCGCGGTGGAGGGGATTTCGAGGGGATTTTGAGAGGGTCTTCTCCGGCCTACGCCTTGTCGAGAATGCGAGCCTTGGCGCGGTTCCACTCCTCGTCGCTCAGCAGCCGGTCGTAGCGAAGGCGGTCGAGCTGTTTCAATTTTTCTGCAGCAGACGGACCTGACGCATTGAGAATCGCGTCAACCATCGCCTGTAGATCAGCTGATGTCACAGCGGGCGGAGCCAGTGCCTGGATTCTCGCGTTGAACTGCGCTGCAATTTGTTGAGCCTGACCCACCAGATCAGGGTGGAAGTCCGCTCGGATAGTGCCGGTTGGGCCGCTTACCTGAATTGCGGCAGTTCGGAGGTCATGGACCTGTTCGACAGGCCGCACCCTTCCCTTCTTGTCCGTGACATTGACAATAGTCACCTGCTTTTGTCCGCCCTGAAATACACCCAGAGTGGAATGGCGGGTGTTATCAAGGGCTTGCCCATCGAAGATCACGAAGTCTTCGTACACCTGGAACGTGCCTCCGTAGGCGGGCACCGAACCGATAAGAGGGGATGTCACGACACTGTGGTCAAACTCAATGGTGGAAAGAGCGTACTTCCATTCGGATGGACCGTCTGGCCCGAATGCTTGGTCTATCTGGGCATAGGCGGCGGTCCAGGCCACCCGCGCCTCACCTCGCCGCCCGTCTCGTTGCGCGCGATATAGACGGTCGATGCACTCCCTGAATGCTGTTACAGCCGCGGTCGCTTTCTTTGGGTCAACCCCGACGCCGGGCCTAAAAATGCGTTTCGTCTGACGCGCAGCCGTAGTCCATCGCTGACCGTCCCACTCTCGTTGATAGGACGGATCGTCGACGATTGGGTACCAAGCTGCAGGCCATGCCTTTGCGGGCGGGGTAAAGCCCTGCTCGGCGCTATAGGTGCTGCCATTCCAATACCGCTCGAGGTTGGAATTCTGAGTGTCTCGGTACCAGCCGGGTGCTGTCATGTGGTCATTGTCCTTGCTCAGGGAACATATTGATGCTGCATGCTTTTCAAGAGCCTACCGGCGGACCGCTGTCCGGAGACATGCTGCTAGAGAAGTGATCGGGCGTGCGGATCTCAGTCAGAGTCGTGGGTCGACTTGTCTTCTCCATGAAGCTCAGTAAGCAACTCAATGGGGTCTACTGTCAGCACTTCCGCCAGGCGTTCGACGCTCTGCAGGGTGAGATTTCGTTCTCCACGTTCGATCGCTCCCATATAGGTTCGATGAACGCCTAGATGAGTTGCGAATGCCTCTTGGCTCAGCCCCTGCCGCATTCGATAGAGCCGCAGGTTGCGCCCTACGGCGGTCTGCAACTCTCCTTCCATGCCTCTAGATTCTCGGAGCGCTACTTTTGAATCTACATACTTATAAGTAGCATTAGTCGAGTTGAGTTAGGCGAAGAGGTGAACCAATGACCGATACCAACCCGATCCCCGAGCATGTCTTCGGAGGCTATCCGCACAACGCGCAGACCGTGTTCGCGCAGACCGATCCAAACGCCACCAACGCGATGCTCCGAGAGAACCTGGAGCACCAGCTCAAGACGCGCCCTCTGGGCATGAAAAGTGTCAAACACGATCCGACCTTCAACAAGCGGGATACGAGGAAGGCTTTGGCTAACGGGTGGAGGATCGAGACACAGATCAGGGCAGGGTTCTGGCGGACAGGAAGAATCACGATGACCCGCCCGCGTGTGACCGAAGAGGGGGCCGCATTCCTCGGCTGGTCCAAGAAGTAGCCCCCGTATGTCATAGCTCAAAGAGCATCCCTGATCGATGAACTCACAAGAAAGAAGTATCTTCATGCGCCGTCCGATGGGACTAGCAATCACGGCAATCTCCGTTGGAGGTGCAGCCTTCCTTATTGGATGGATGCCCTTCTTCGGTTTTGTCGCAGGTCTGATAGCGGTGATCTTTGGCATTGTGGCGCTCATGCAGCGTCAATCGAAACCGCTCAGCATCACGGGTATCGCGCTTGGAGGAGCAGCAGCGCTGACTTCGGTGGTGATTACTGTTGTGGCCCTGGCCGCAACCGATTTCAGTGAGACCAGATCACCTCCGCAACCAACCGCGACTCCGGAGGTAACAGCGGAACCCGAACCAGCCCCGACGACCCCCCGACCTACTCAGACTCAGCCTTCAACTCCGACTCCGGAACCTGAGCCCGAACCTGTGCCAACTGCGCCCGCAGTTGAAGCAACTTCGGGAGGCTTGACTTCCGGTATGGGACAGATTGCATGTGAGCGTGCCGCTGAACAGGTCTTCCCCTATGGGATCCGATTCCATTGGTACGCGGGGTTGATTGCCGAGCAGCTGGAGAACGATGCCTGGTTCTTTAAGGTACAGATCACGCCCAGAAACGAGAACGGCGTCGAGGTGAGCGGCCGGGTCATGGAATGCACTGTGACCGGATCCGAGGCTGCGCCGCAGATCCTGATGTTCGACGCCTACTGACTGGCAGAGCGGACCGGCTAAGAGGGCAAAAACGG
>CALMPB010000046.1 GCA_937871985.1 uncultured Burkholderiaceae bacterium | reverse complement strand
CACGTGGAAAGCAACAAGGTGCGGGCGACGTACAACAAGGCGCTGCTGCTGGATCAGAGAAGGACGCTGTTGCAGGACTGGGCGGACTATCTGAGTGCGGCGGAAGGCAGCGGCACAGCATAGGGGCGATTTGGCTGGTTGTTACGGAGTGAGTGAGCACAAGGGTAGGCGGCCTTTTCCTTTTCAGGGTAGGGCCGTTGTCCCTTGAGTGCCGTTCCCTTGCCGTTTGCCTTCGCCCAAGGCTGAACGCTGGAAATGCGGTAATAAGGAATTAAATAGGGTAATTTTATATAAATTACCCTATTTTTAGGATTGATGTTGCCCATTTCGCCCCCGGTCAGCTATGCCAGCCCCTCATGAGCGGTCCTATGTTCAGGAAATGGGGTAGTCCAACACCATTAACGAGGCATTTTTAGAGACAGTACCCTATTTAATGGCTATGATTACCCCATTTAGATAGCCTGGGCTTACATTTCCATGCACTCGCTCACGCCGGAGTATCTTGCCGCGCTTCGCTTCGATGGCACCCAGGTCGCCACGTTGCGCACACTGGGCGAATACCAGGGTAAGCAGCAACTCTACGCCGCGCAGTCGCCCGAAGCCCTCAAGGGCCTGCGCCAGATCGCGGTGGTGGAGTCCAGCGAGTCGTCTAACCGGCTGGAAGGTGTTGTCGTAGCGCCCTCGCGGTTGAAGTCTCTGGTCATCCGCAACGCAACACCAAAGAGCCGTTCCGAACAGGAGATCGCAGGCTACCGTGATGCCCTGGCGCTGATCCACGAGTCCGCTGCGCACATGCCCTTCAGCGAAAGCGTGGTGCTGCAACTGCACACCCTGCTGTATCGCTACATTCCGCAGGCGGGCGGGCGCAGGAAGCCCACCAATAACGACATCATCGAGCGTCACCCGGATGGCACTTCGCGCCTGCGCTTCCAGCCGGTGGCTTCGCATCTCACGCCGATGGCCATGGCTGATCTGACAGGGCGCTACGCCACCGCGCTGGACCAGCACCTGGCCGACCCGTTGGTACTGGTGCCGCTGACGATGCTCGACTTCCTGTGCATCCACCCTTTCCCGGACGGCAACGGTCGCATGTCCCGCTTGTTGACCCTGCTGCTGCTCTACCACTTCGACTATGCCGTGGGCCGCTACATCAGCTTGGAACGCATCTTCGAGGACACCAAGGAAGGTTATTACGAGACGCTGGAAGCCAGTTCGCAGGGATGGCACCAGGGGCAGCACGACGTCAAACCTTGGCTCGACTACTTATGGGGTGCCTTGCTACGGGCCTACCGCGAGTTCGAGGAGCGTGTCGGCACCATCGAACGGGGACGTGGCAGCAAGGGCGACCGGGTGCGGGCGGAAGTCCTGGGGCGCAGCTTGCCATTCTCTATTTCGGAGATCGAAGAAGCTTGCCCAGGCGTGAGCCGGGACATGGTGCGGCTGGTGTTGCGGGCGATGAAATCGGAAGGGTTGATCGAATCAACGGGCAAGGGGCGCGGGGCGAAATGGATCCGTCTCGTCGACGTACAGGACGTCGCAGAAAACAGAGGGCCGATATCAAACAAGCAAGCCGGCAACAATGATGGATATTGAAGTGACAAGCACCGAAAAGAAGACCGACCGCTTTATCAGCAAGCTCGAAGCCATGGGAGGTTCCGCCGGGAACCAGCGGCTCCGAGAGGCGTTGGGGTGGCAAGAATCCACCTATGACAGCATCAAGCAGCAACTGATCGAGGAGGGGCGGATCATTCCCGGTCGAGGGCGCGGCGGTTCGGTTGCCCTGGCTACGACAGCCTATACGGCCAACAAAAAATCAGCGACATTGTTGGAAGTACGCGAAGCCCCCGCGTCGTACCTGAAGACGAAAGCAGATTCGTCATCGCGGGACCGAGCGACTGCTACCCCTGCCGCCAAGACACTTACCCCACGCAACGGCGTGGTCAAGAAATCCGACCTCTACAGTTCCATCTGGGCATCGTGCGATGAACTGCGTGGCGGCATGGATGCCAGTCAGTACAAGGACTATGTCTTGTTCATGCTGTTCATCAAGTACATCAGCGACAAGTACGGCAACAGCGACGACTTCGCCCCGCCCGTGGTCATCCCACCCGGCGCGTCATTCAAGGACATGGTGGCGCTCAAGGGCAAGGACGACATTGGCGACAGAATCAACACCCAGGTCATCCAGAAGCTGATCGATGCCAACACCAAGCTGGCACGCAGCGACTTCCCCGATTTCAACGATCCCAACAAGCTCGGCGAAGGCTCAGCTATGGTCGAGCGCCTGGGCAACCTGATCGCCATCTTCGAAAAGCCCGAGCTGAACTTCGCCAACAACCGTGCCGACAACGATGACCTGCTTGGCGATGCCTACGAATACCTGATGCGCCACTTCGCGCAGGATTCCGGCAAAAGCAAGGGCCAGTTCTACACCCCGGCCGAAGTCAGCCGCATCATTGCCCAGGTGATTGGCATCTCGCACGCCAACACCAAGGCTTCTACCACTGCGTATGACCCGACATGCGGCTCAGGATCGCTGTTGCTGAAAGTGGCTGCTGAGGCAGGCCGGCAGATCACCCTGGAAGGGCAGGAAAAGGACGTGACCACCGCCGGCCTGGCGCGGATGAATATGATCCTGCACGACTTCCCCAGTGCCACCATCCTCAGCGGCGACACGCTGGTGAACCCCAAGTTCAAGGATGGCGAGCAACTGCGCGCCTACGACTACGTGGTTGCCAATCCACCGTTTTCCGACAAGAAATGGTCCACCGGCCTCAACCCGGCCAACGATCCCTACCACCGCTTCACCTGGGGCGAGCCGCCCGCCAAGCAGGGCGACTACGCCTACCTGCTGCACATCATCCGCAGCATGAAGGCCACCACTGGCAAGGGTGCCATCATCCTGCCGCACGGCGTGCTGTTCCGTGGCAATGCGGAAGCCCATATCCGCAGGCAACTGGTGCGCTCCGGCATCCTCAAGGGCATCATCGGCCTGCCCGCCAACCTGTTCTACGGCACCGGCATCCCCGCCTGCATCCTGGTGCTGGACAAGGAAAACGCCAGAGCCCGCAAGGGCGTGTTCATGATTGATGCCAGCAAAGGCTTCATCAAGGACGGCCCCAAGAACCGCCTGCGTGAGCAGGACATCCACCGCATCGTCGATGCTTTCCGCCGCTGCGCGGACGAGCCGCGCTATGCCCGCATGGTGCCGCTGGACGAAATCGCCAGCGAGCGCAACGACTACAACCTCAATCTGCCGCGCTACATCGACAGCAGTGAGCCGGAAGACCTGCACGACATCGACGCCCACCTCAACGGAGGCATCCCCGAGCGCGACATTGATGCCTTCGCCGCCGATTGGCAGGAAATGCCCGCCCTGCGCCATGCGCTGTTCGAGGCCGAGCGTCCTGGTTATGCGCGGCTGCGCCAACCGATGGCCGAAGTGCGTTCCATCATCCTCGCTAACCCGCAGTTCCAGCAATTCCGCAGCAAGGTGGAAACCCTTTTTGGTAAATGGCAGCAGGCCATCATGCCGCTGCTCACCGGCATCCAGCCCGGCGATAAACCCAAGGCGCTGATCACACAAGTGTCCGAAACCCTGCTCTCCACCTTCCACGCTGCGCCGCTGCTCGACCCCTACGACATCTACCAGCACCTGATGGATTACTGGGCCGAGGCCATGCAGGACGACGCCTACCTGATCGCCGCCGATGGCTGGGTGGCGCTGCCCCGGCGCGTCGTGGAAACCGACAAGAAGGGCAAGACCAAGGACAAGGGCTGGACCTGCGACCTGCTGCCCAAGCAATACATCGTCGCCCATTACTTCACTGCCGAGCAGGCCGAGCTGGAGGCAAAGCAGGTCGAACTGGAAGGCGTTGTCAGCCAGATCGCCGAATTGGAAGAAGAACACGGCGGCGAAGAAGGCGCCTTCGCAGGTTTCGACAAAATCAACGCCGCGCAGGTCAAAGACCGCCTCGCTGAAATTGGTGATGCCCCAGACAGCGCCGACGAACGCGCTGTGCTAAAGCAGTGGCAGCAACTAAGTGCCCGTGAAACAGTATTGAAGAAAACCATCAAAACGCTGGACGCTGAACTTGATCAGCAAGCCCATGACCACTACTTCACCCTCAGCTCAGCCGAGGTCAAGACGCTGGTGGTGCAAGACAAATGGCTGGCCCGACTGCAAGGCGATGTGCAGCAGGAGCTGGATCGCATCTCGCAAACCCTGGCCCAACGCATCCGTGAACTGGCCGAACGTTACGAAACGCCACTGCCCAAACTGGAAGACGAGGTAGCCGCCCTCAGCGCCAAGGTGGAAGCGCACCTGAAGAAGATGGGGGCGGTATGGAAGTGAAACCGGGGCACAAGATGACGGAAGTGGGGGTGATTCCGGAGGATTGGGACACCTCCAGGATTGGTGAAGTGGCGACGTTTTCTGGTGGCTCGCAGCCACCACGTTCCACATTTCGATTCACCCCTGCCCCTGGGTATATCCGGCTCATCCAAATCAGGGATTACAAAACAGACGCATTCACGACCTTTGTTCCAGAGGTTTTGGTGCGTAAGCGTTGCTCTGCCGAAGACGTAATGATCGGAAGGTATGGGCCTCCGATATTTCAGATCCTTCGGGGATTGGCTGGCGCATACAATGTGGCTCTTATTAAGGTCAATCCAGAGCGCAATAAGGTTGATAAAGATTTTCTTTATTACACATTAAAAACTGATGCGCTTTATGACCTGATTGACTCCTTGTCCCGTCGGACATCTGGTCAAACAGGTGTCGACATGTCAGCATTAAAAGCGTATGGCTTACCGCTGCCGCCTCTTCCAGAGCAACGCGCCATCGCCACCGCTCTCAGCGACATGGATGCGCTGCTGGACGGACTGGATCGCCAGATCGCCAAAAAGCACGCCATCAAACAGGCTACCATGCAGCAACTCCTCACCGGCCAAACCCGCCTGCCTGGGTTTAGTGGCAATTGGGAGGTGAAGCGGTTGGAAGATTTGGCAAAAATCCAAAAGGGGCAGCTAATAACAACAAAAACGCTTATCCCTGGAGATATTCCTGTGATAGCGGGGGGGAAGCAGCCTGCATATTTCCATGCTTCGGCTAACCGGTATGGAAAAACAATTACTGTGAGCGCATCCGGCGCTAGTGCTGGCTATGTCGCCCTCCATTTATGCTCTATCTTTGCATCGGACTGCTCAACCATTAGCGAATCAGATTCGTATAGCATTGAGTTTATCTATTACGCACTACTTTTCCGGCAGGATGTGATTTATGCGGCGCAAACTGGTGGAGCCCAACCCCATGTTCAACCCAAAGATCTGGCGCCGCTGTCAATAAGTATTCCAGATGACATAGCAGAACAAAGCGCCATCGCCTTCGTCCTCACCGACATGGACGCCGAAATCACTGCGCTGGAAACCCGCCGCACCAAGACGTACGCCCTCAAGCAGGCCATGATGCAGGAACTGCTGACCGGCAGGACGCGCCTCATATGACCGACAAGCCCACCTCACTAATTCCAGCTCCGCAAGGCTACGCCGACTGGCTAGCCGACCTGAAGGGGCGCATCCACACCGCGCAGCAGCGTGCGGCGCTGGCGGTCAATCGGGAACTGGTGAGCCTGTACTGGCAAATTGGCCGCGACATTCTGGTGCGGCAGGCCGAGCAGGGTTGGGGCGCAAAGGTGATCGAGCGACTGGCGCATGATCTGCGCACGGCGTTCCCGGAGATGAAAGGTTTTTCGCCGCGCAACCTCAAGTACATGCGTGCGTTTGCCGAGGCCTGGCCGGACGCCGAAATTGTGCAGCAGGCTGCTGCACAATTGCCCTGGGGGCACAACCTGGTATTGCTGGATCGCCTGAAAGCGCCAACGGAGCGCCTGGCTTATGCCCGCGCCGCCATCGAACATGGCTGGTCGCGCAATGTGCTGAACATCCACATTGAAACCCGCCTGCTGGAGCGCACAGGAAAAGCTGTCACCAATTTCGATCAGCGCCTGCCTGCACCGCAGTCCGATCTGGCCATCGAGTCGCTGAAAGACCCGTACCGCTTCGGTTTCCTCGGCCTGGGTGAGGAAGCACAGGAACGCGAGATCGAAAACGCGCTGGTGCAGCACGTCACCGATTTCCTGCTGGAGCTGGGTGCGGGCTTTGCTTTCGTCGGGCGGCATGTGTTGCTGGACGTGGGCGGCGAGGAGTTCTTCATCGACCTGCTGTTCTACCACCTCAAGCTGCGCTGCTACGTGGTGATCGAACTGAAGGCGGGCAAGTTCAAGCCCGAGCACCTGGGGCAATTGGGCTTTTACCTGACGGCGGTGGATCGGCAGGTGAAGCACGCGCAGGACAACCCGAGCATTGGTCTGCTGCTGTGCAAGAGCAAGAACAAGGTGGTGGCCGAGTACGCCCTGGGCGACAAGTCGCAGCCGATGGGCATTGCCGAATACAAGCTGGTGGAATCCCTGCCGCAAGAGCTGCAAACCAGCCTACCGACGATCGAACAGATCGAGCGGGAGCTGGGCGAGCCTATGGATGATGGCACCGAGGAATGATGCGATGACCCAACCCATGCCGCGCTCCGAGCGCAACAGCCAAAACCGCGTGGCGCGGCTGTTCACCACCCCACTGGCCGATGGCGGCTTGGGCTACGAAAACCTGGGCAACTGGAGCAAGCGCGACCACAACCGCGCCATCGAAACCGAGTTGCTGCGCGCCAATCTGACTGCTCGCGGGTACTCGCCTGCCCACATCAGTGCAGCCTTGCAGAAGCTGGAAGTTGCGGTGGATGTTACCGGCATCACACCCTACCAGGCCAACCTACGTACCTACCAGTTATTGCGCTACGGCGTGCAGGTGCAGATTGCGGCGGGCCAATCGCATGAGACGGTGCAGTTGATCGACTGGGTACAGCCCGAGCGCAATCACTTCGCGCTGGCTGAGGAAGTGACGCTGCGAGGTGGGAGCACCCGTCGGCCGGACATTGTTCTGTACATCAATGGCTTGGCGGTGGCGGTGATCGAACTCAAGCGCAGCTCGGTGGATGTGGGTGACGGCATTCGCCAGTTGATCAGCAATCAGGAAGAAACCTTCAATCAGGGCTTCTTCAGCACCGTGCAATTGCTGCTGGCAGGCAGCGACGCGCAAGGTTTGCGCTACGGCACCACCGGTACACCAGAACAGTTCTTCGTGCAGTGGAAGGATGAACAACCGCCGCCCATGGCAACAGCGGGCGCGCTGCTGGATCACCCGTTAGCCCAGATGTGCGAGAAGGCGCGGTTGCTGGATTTGATCCGCAACTTCGTGATCTTCGATGCAGGCTTCAAGAAGGTGCCCCGGCAACACCAGTACCAGGGCATCAAGGCCGCGCAGGAACGCATTGTCAAACGCGAAGGTGGCGTGATCTGGCACACCCAGGGCAGCGGCAAGAGCATCCTGATGGTGCTGCTGGCCAAGTGGCTGCTGGAGCATGATCCGCAGGCACGGGTGCTGGTGGTGACCGACCGCGACGAACTGGACAAGCAGATCGAAGGCGTGATGCGCAATGCCGGGGTGATCGGGGAAGGGGCGACTCCACCACGCATTACCTCACGGGCAGACTTCGTGCAAAAACTCAGCGCTACCACACCGCGCTTGTTGTGCGCTCTGATCCACAAATTCGATGTGGCCGATCTCAAGGACGAGCCACCGCCCATCCATGGGCGCTTCTATGTATTCGTGGACGAGTGCCACCGCACCCAGGGCGGCAACATGAACAAGCAGATGAAGCGCTGGCTGGCCGACGCTATCTTCATCGGCTTCACAGGCACGCCGCTGCTGCGCAAGGACCGGCAAACCACCCGCGAAGTATTCGGCACCTACATCCACACCTACAAATTCCACGAAGCCGTAGCCGACAAGGTGGTGCTGGACCTGAAATACGAGGCGCGGGATGTGCCGCAGCGGCTGACCTCACGCAAGGCCATCGATGCCTGGTTCGAGAAGAAAACGCGCGGGCTGAACAACTTCCAGAAATCCATCCTGCGCAAGCGTTGGGCGACGATGGAAGAGCTGATGAGCGCCAAGGAACGCAAGGATCGCATCGTCGCCAACATCATCGAGGATTTCAGCCTCAAGCCTCGCCTGGACAATAATCGTGGCACGGCGATCCTGGTGGCGGCTTCGATCTATGATGCCTGCCATTACTTCCGGTTGTTTCAGAACACGCATTTCGGCCCTCATGTGGGCATCATCACCTCGTACGAACCCAACCCGGTTGCCATCTCGAAAGAATCGGCCGGTAGCGACGAACGCTACAAGTTCGACACCTACAAGCAGCATGTGTTGCGTACTGGCCAGACCACCAAGCAGTACGAAGACGAAACCAAGCGCCGCTTCATCGAAGAGCCTGCCAACATGAAGCTGCTGATCGTGGTCAGCAAGCTGCTTACCGGTTTCGACGCCCCCAGTTGCTCCTACATCTACCTGGACAACGAACTGCACGACCACAACCTGTTCCAGGCCATCTGCCGCACCAACCGGCTCGATGGCGATGACAAGGACTATGGCCATATCGTCGATTACAAGGAACTGTTCGGTGACGTGCAGCAGGCCATTGCGGTGTACAGTTCCGACGAGTTGGATATCGATGCGGGTAATGGCGGCGACAACAACGTTCATCTGAAAAATTGGCTGGAGGAAGGCCGTAAACAACTGGACGAGGCTCGTGAAGCGTTGCATTACCTGTGCGAACCAGTTCCGCAGCCGCGTGAGCTGGAGCAGTTCATCCACTACTTCTGCGGCCATGCAGGTGATCCAGAGGCACTGCTGGAAAGCGAGGCGCTGCGTATTGCCTTCTACAAGGCGGTGGCGGCCTATCTGCGTGCCTTCGCGGCCATCGCCCAGAACCTGACCGAGGCGGGTTACTCAGACAGCGAAGCCGACACCTTGCGGCGGGAAACCGAGTTCTATGCCGAGGTGCGTTCGGCCATCAAGCATTACAGCGGCGAAGAGCTGGACATCAAGCCCTATGAGGCCGACATGCGCCACCTCATCAACACCTATATCCAGGCCGAGCCAGCGCAGGCGTTGGGCGAGTTGGCCGAACTATCGCTGACCGAGCTGATCATCGAGACCGGTATCCACGATGCCATCGCCAAGAAGCTCAACGAGAAGGGCAAGCTGTCGAAGAACGCCATTGCGGAAACCATCATCAACAACGTCCGCAAGACCATCATCCGAGACCGCCTGACCGATCCGCGCTTTTATGAACAGATGTCCAAGCTGCTCGATGACCTGATCCAGCAAAGCCGTGAAGGCACCGAGGCCTACGAATCATTCCTGAGCAAGGCGGAAGACATCCTGAAGAAGCACCGCGCGAAACAACACGACATCGATGAACCTGCCATGTTGCGCGGCAATGCAGGTGCGCTGGTGATTTATCGCAATTTGCCTGACATCATTTCCAGCGATGTGTTGTCCGATACGGATGGTGTAGTGAAAGAGCCACAGGCCGAATACGGAGACCCGTTGGCCTTGCTGGCGCTGAAGATCGATCGTGTGATGCGTGACGAAGCCCCGGCAGGATGGCGTGGCGACGAAGCCAAGGAGCGCATCGTGCAGAATTTCCTGCACCCGTTGACCGGACGCAACCGCGAGGCCACGCTCAGACTATTCGATTTGCTGAGAAATCAGCCGGGCTACTGATGGTGCAGACGCACATACGTCTGGGGGAACTGGACATCGCCATCACGTTCAAGACAGTGAAGAATGTCCATCTTTCCGTGCATCCTCCCGAAGGTGCGGTGACGCTGGTGGCCCCGATAGGCACGCGGCTGGAAGTTGCTCGAGCCTATGCTGTTTCCAAGCTGCGTTGGATTCGCCAGCAACAGGCGCAATTGCAGGCACAGTCGCGCGAAACTCCTCGTCAGTTCGTCACCAGAGAAAGCCATTACGTCTGGGGACGCCGTTATTTGCTCACGGTGCTGGAGCGCGATGCCCCACCTACGGTGAAGATGGACCACCGTCGCATCACCCTGCATGTGCGTCCCGGCACCAATGCAGCCAAGCGCGAAGCCATCTATCAACGCTGGCAACGCGGTTTGCTACACCAGGCCATTTCCCCCCTGATCGAATACTGGGAACCACGTATCGGCGTTAAGGTCAATGGCTACTTCCTGCAACGGATGAAAACCAAATGGGGTAGTTGCAATCATCGCCAGGCCCACATTCGGCTCAACACGGAACTGGCCAAGAAGCCTCGTGACTTGCTTGAATATGTGATAGTGCATGAAATGATCCATCTGATCGAGCCGACGCACAGCGAGCGGTTCATATCGTTGCTGACCCAACACTATCCTGCCTGGCGGGATGCTCGTGCGGAACTGAATGCGCTACCGCTCGGGCAGACTGTTTGAATATTGCTACCGGCCAAGATAAATCGAGACTACACCGACTCGCCCATGTCCTAGTTCAAGACTGATATGTAGTCGGACCTGGTGGTCCTGTAGGCGTTGTTCAGCAGACATGGCCGAATAATGAATTCCCCCGGCCACAGGCGCCTTCCACCCCATCAGCATCTCATACCGCATCTGCGCATACCGATGCCGCAGTCCGTGCATGTTGCTCAACCCCGCCGCCTTGCACTGGCCGTCGTAAACATGCCGCTGCTGGATGTAGGTCTTGTGCGCCGGGATCAGCGAGCCCGATCCTGCCAGCCGATGAGCTTCGTCCAGTACCGCACGCTGCTCCGGCGTAGTAATCGGCACTGTCCGGTCGCGTCCGCCCTTGGCCCATGAACCCTTGATGGCGATGTGGTCGCCACCGTCAGCGTGACGGGGCTGGAATTTGATGGATTCTTCTCGCCGCAGACCGAAGACGGCCTGCAAGCGTAGGCTTACACGGACGTGGGAATCGGTGATCCTGGCCAGCCTGTCATCCAGTTCGCGAGCCTTGCTGATATTGGTCGCATAGCGACGCTCGGGCACACCAAGCTGTGTGTTGTCCGAGGGGAGGATGCCGGCCTTGCCGACCTTCTCGGCCCACCAGCGCAGGTGAGAGAGCCGATTCTTGATAGTGCCGGACGACAAGCCTTCGCCTTGCCAGCGATCCAGCAGCGCCTGGACGTGTTTGCCTTTGAGCGACGATGCCTTCATCTGCCGGAAACCGGCCTCGCGCAGTTGCCGCGCGGCCAGCGACAGCGAACGCATCCGGTCGGCCTGTGTGTTGTGGCTGCCGTCACGGTTGCGCTGGCAAAGCTGCCGCAGGGTGTAGGTCAAGTCGTCCATCGTCCGGCCTCCAAGCAAAGCGCCGTACTGCGTTGTCCTGAAATTCAGTGGTTAGTGTTGGTGCCAGCTCGCCAAGGCGAGATCCCGTGAGGGCAAGGGCATGGTGTTCAGGAGACACCAGAGCCTCGAATGAGGCATCCGTCTTGCTTCTTGCTGGAAGCCCGGACGGAGGTACTACAAGACGAAAGTGATGCGAACGTGGACGAGTCCTCCTATGAAGTGAGTGGGATGAGAAATGCAGCGGCAGCCCTGTACGTTGCGCACAGGCAATTGCCGCAAAGGACAGTGCGCCAGGCGGCGGAGTAGGGATGAGATCAAACAGACGAAGAAGGCTCCGCCCTTGGGTAGGGCCGGTATGCGGTCGGAGCCTGGGCATACCTGGGGTGGGTCCGCCCTGACGGGCCAGCGCTTGCAGGAACCTGCGCTGTCGGGGGTGCCGATGTACGAAGCCCATCGGTCTTGGCAACTGCCCGGTCAGTGTCGGGCGGCCATCATCATGTAGGCTGCACGCAATAGGAACTGGCTTTCGCCCGCATTGTTGGCGGTGTTGCGCGGGTCGTCACTGCGGCGTGCAGTGACGCCCCGTTTCGCGGCAGCATTTGCTACGCAGGATGCGGCTGCCATCCCCTGGCCTGCATTGCCTGTGCCGCGATATCCCCAGCGTTCGTCGGAGCATTCAGCATCTTGCGGATGTTGGCGATGTGCGCCAGGGCAGTTTCACGCGATGCCGGTGGCGCAGTCGGTTCTGGGCGGTGTTCGGTGCGTGGCACACCAGCAGGCCGATTTTCGACAGGCCGTGGGGCGGCAGATGTCTCCTTACGACCTGCCCACAAGCGGAACTCGCCCGCAAAGACGCGCTTTACCAAGGCGAAGAAGTAGGCCACGACATTGCGCACGGTGCCGCTCTGGCTGCGTGCCTGCAACTCGTCGAGTACTTCCTGGCGATGCTGCGGCGGCAGCCGCCGCAAGGCGGCCTGCACGTCCTTTTGCTGATCTGCCTGGGCATTGCTCAGGCAAGGCGGCAAGCTCACCGATTGCGATGCCGAATCGCCGTTGCCTTCGCGCGCGCGGTACGTACGTTCTTTTTTATACATATACGTCTTATACGTACTGCCCTGCTCAGCCGTCATGTGGCAGGCGTGTTCGGTCTGTTGCGGAACAAGCGTGCTGCCAGCGGAATCGCTAGGCAATGGCAGTGGGTCGGCTGCTTCGCTCGCCTGCGACGGCGGCGTCGGGGGCAAATCATCGTCATCGCGGAATTGATTGTGGGCCGCAATGGAAGCGGCTTCAGGTGCCTGAGCCAGCGTTGCCTGAATGTGGACGGCCACCCGATCCACCTGGTTGTTTTCGTGGCCGATAGATCCTTGCAGAAGCGCGGGCAGGCTGGCATCGAGCGTGCAGGCCTTTTGGAAGCTGAGGGCGCTTTCGTGAACCTGATACAGCTCGCTGAGCACATGGCCGGTCAGAGGATCGCGCTGCTGGCCCACCAGACTGATCCACCCCGTCAGCCGAAGCACGACGAGAACGCGCCGGGCCGTCTCGTACCCGGCCCGCTGCCCCAGCGGTGTAGTGGTGAGATAGCGGCGCAACTGCCCCAGATTCGCCAGTGGGCTGATGCCCTCGGCAGAGTGCAGCATGCGC
>CALMPB010000045.1 GCA_937871985.1 uncultured Burkholderiaceae bacterium | reverse complement strand
TAGCTTTTCGTACCGTCACTTATTGCACTGAAAACGAGGAGACCCCAACTGGACACGGCGGTGCGCCATCGCATTCCTGTCATCACGGTAGTCAGCCTCAACGGCGGATGGACCTCCGATCCCCAGAAGCTCAAGCCAGGCCGCGACCTGGGCCTGACCAGATTCCACGACATGGCAACCGCCTTGGGATGCCATGCTTCGCTGGTCGAACACCCCGATCAGATCCGCCCCGCGCTCGAGGCCGCGAAGAAGGCGACTCTCGACGGCCTGCCCGCGCTCGTCAACGTCGTGACGGATCCCGACGCTCAAGCCACCACCGCCAAGTTCACGACGTTCTACGAGGCGGCTTGAACGTGACGGAAAACACCCCCACCCCGCGCACTCATCTGGCGATCGACGCGGACTTGTGCGGCCGGCCTGTGGCCATCGCGCCTGGACGCAGCACGGTCGAATTGTTGCTTACCGAATGCATGAAGGCCGACGCACACGGCCTGGTGCATGGCGGATTCATCTTCGGCGCGGCGGATTTCGCGGCCATGCTGGCGGTCAACGAACCCATGGTCGTCCTGGGGAGCGCCCAGGTCGGTTTCCTAAAACCTTCGCGCGTCGGCGAGCGCTTGTGTTTCGTCGCCAAGGTCGCCGGCTCGAAAGGGCGCCGCCACGAGGTCGAAGTCCATGGGACAAATGCCGCCGGTGAAACGGTCTTTTCCGGCACATTCAAGTGCGTGGTGCCCGACAGCCATGTTCTGGAGGGAAGCTGAGGCGTCATTGCACATCCCGGAGCGTGACATCATCAACCCGGCCTGCGATCCCATGCACAACGGCAAACTCATCCACACCACCCGCCGTACGCTCCCCGGGTAGCTCAGCGAGGAAACTCTCCGGAAAAGAAAACTTCCGCCGACCAGGATTTCCCATCCTGACGCGAGATCCTGGTGCTCTATCTTTAATGGTCTCTGGCGTGGACTTGATTAGCGCCGGCCGGGTTTTTTTCACCATCGTCCGCGGCGGGTGCCGTCGGCTGGCCCGCGCCCGCTTTGCGGACGATCTCGTACAGCGTGAACGCGTGCCTGGACAACACCCTGTGCTTGTGGCGGATCAACAATATGGTCTGCGTGGGCGGTTTTTCCTGGATATCGACGATCGCCACCTTGTCCGCGACGTCCAGCGCCTCCAGACAGGGCGGGCACAGCGACAACAGGTCGGAGCGCTTCACATGCGCGATCGCGTCGACAAACGAGTCGCAATGCATGGCGACCCTGGGGCCGCCCAGCCCGTATCTCCGGAACATTTGCGCAAGGCTGGAGCCGCCGCGGTCCAGCGGACCGTTGACGATCCATTCGGCGTCGGCAAGCTCGCTCAGGCGGGTCGCATGCCTGAGCGGGTTCGAAGCCCTGGCCACAATGACGGACTGATGGCTGGAAAGCACATCGACCGCCAGGGAATCGTCCAGGATCGCATCGAAAACCGGACAGATGATGAATTCGACGGTCCCCGCCATCAAGGCGGCCAGCAATTCGGAATACGGGCCATTGCGGCACCGGACCATGACGTCCCCGTGCCGCCCCCGGAATTCTTCGAGCGCGGGCGGCGCCACCACCAGCGCGGCCAGCGGCGAGGCGCCGATCGAGACGACGGGCCGCCCCTGCATTTTCATGGACGCCTCGGTTTCGACCCGGGCCACCTCGGAAAGAATCAGCCGCGCCCGCGGAAGCAGGTGCTCGCCGCTGGGTGTCAGGGTAATGCCGCGCGAGTTCCTGACCAGCAGCTCAGTGCCCAGGGAAATTTCCAGCCGCTTGATGGACTTGGTCAGCGAAACCTGGCTTTGCTGGCCATGCAAGGCGGCACGCCGCAGGCTGCCGTGCTCGACGGCCAGAACGAAATCCCGCAGCTGCTGAAGCGTCAATTCGATTCTTCCCGAAAATACGCGACCGCACTGGCCAGGCCGCCCCTTCCGGCTATTGGGCCTGAAGGTTCATGGCTCTCAGGGTCTGCTTCCAGCGCTCGGCCTCGCCGCGCAGCAGGGTGTCGGTTTGCGCGGCTGTATTGGACTGCGTCACGTACACACCAAGGTCCCGCAAGCGCTGCTTGACACCCGGGTCGGCGATCGCCTGGTTCAAGGCTTTGTTGGCCACGGCGACCGCTTCGTCCGGCGTGCCGGCCGGCGCCACCATCGCGTACCACGACAATACCTGGGCCTCGGGGAATCCGGCTTCCTTCAGGGTGGGGACATCCGGAATCTCGCTGACCCGCTCGGGGGCGACTACCGCGAGCGCAGTCAGTTTACCGTCTTTCAGGTAAGGCAGCGCAGTGCTCAGGGGCAGCATGGCGAAAGACAGCTCGCCTTTGAGCAGCTCGGGCATGCCCAGCGGCGTGCCTTTATAAGGGATGGCGAACAGGTCGATGCCGGCCGACTTCTTCAGCATTTCGGTATTCAAATGCATGGAAGTGCCGACCCCGGGCATGAGATAGTTCAATTCCCCCGGCGCCTGCTTGGCTTTGGCCACGAAATCGCGCAATGTGGTCACGCCCAGCGACGCGGGCACGACCGCGACCACGGGCGCCGTGGCAAGCTGCGCGATCCCGCGAAAGCTCTTGACGGGATCCCAGCTGACGCCCTTGACCAGCACCGGGCTCGTCACGAAGCTCAGCGTCGCCAGCAGCCAGGTGTGCCCGTCGGGGCGCGCGTTGGCGACGGTGGTGGTGCCGGTAATGCTTTGCCCGCCGGGCTTGGCTTCCACCACCATGGGCACCCCCATGATGGATGAGGCCTTATCGGCGATCACCCTGGCCACCAGGTCCGGCGTGCCGCCGGCCGGGAACGGCGCGACGATCGTGATCGGCCCCGTCGGATACGATTGCGCGTGCGCGAAAGCCGCCGGCCAGATCGCGGCGAATGAAACCATCAAACAGGATAAGGTCCGCATGAACATATTGTCTCCTCAGGAATGATCGAAGCGGCGGCGGGAAATCCCCGGCCGCCGCCCTCCGAAAAACCGCTATTAAAACCGCTATTTATTCGTTGGCCAGTTCTTCACGGATCCGCGCCAGCTCCACATTCCGGGGCCGGGTGATTGCGTACGCCCTGCCGCGATACGCCTGGGGCCGGGAAGCCAGGGCTGGCGCATTGCCCTTGACCAGCTCGTCGGCGGCCTGCAACAGCGACCGGCGGCATTGCACGATGGGAAGATCGGTCTTGACCAGCCGCTCGCGGCTGCGGTCGTGAATGCGCCCCTGGCTTTCCTGGATCGCCAGGTCCTGCAACTGCGCGCTGGGAATGCCCGTGAACGACCGGGTGCGCTGCTCGGCCCTGTCCTGCAGATAATCGTTCTCCCGGGTCCCCTTGGGCAGATAAGTCCCCGGAACCAGCTCGGCATAATCGAATGCGCCGTGCTTGTAGCCTTCGATCTCCTGCTCCGTCAGCGCGCGTTCCGCATGCCAGCGGATGCGATACCACCAGCAGTTTTCGTCGTCGATGGGAACGAAAATATTGGCCCGGCACACATTGCCCGGCGCGGTCGGCACCACCACGATGACAGGCATGAACCAGCGGGCAATGCGCCAATAGTAGGCGTCGGCGCCGGCTTCGCGGCGCGCGGCAATCTGCAGGCCATGCTCGACCCGGTCACAGAAAATCGTGGGGCGTCCGTCGTCTTCGGAATACTTGATCATCTCGCCCAGCCCGAAGGTGTCCGCCTTGCCCGTGCCCCCTTCGAGATCCTTGTGCAGGAACGAGATATGGGAATAATCGATGCTGCCCTCGAGCGCCTGCAGGTAGTTGCACTTCATGAGGCATTTCGAGACATAGCGCTGCTCGGGCGCGACCCGGCAGAAGTCGAGCTCGGGCACGTCGGCGGGCGGCTGCGCCGGGCCCATGTAGGCCCAGACGATGCCGCCGTGCTCCCGGGTTTCGTACGCGGTGGTGCCCATCCGCTTCAAGACCTCCGGCCCACAGGCATCGGTCGGGATATCGACGCACTGGCCGCGGACATCGAACTTCCAGCCGTGATACGCACAGCGTAGGCCCGACCCTTCGTTGCGTCCCAGATAGAGCTCGGCGCGGCGATGGGGGCAATAGGCGCTCAGCAATCCGACCTTGCCGTCGGTATCCCGGAAGGCCACCAGCTCTTCGCCCAACAGCGTCACCCGCAGCGGCGGGCCGTCGTTCTCCGGCAGTTCCTCCGACAACAGGGCGGGCAGCCAGAATTGGCGCAGCAAGTCGCCCATGGGCGTGCCCTGGTCGATGTGAGTCAGTGTGATGTTTTCTTCGAAACGCATGCTCGATTCCTTGTTCCGATGCCACCCTGGCCATGCGTCATGCGGCGAAATAGCCTGTGACCCGTTGCCCGTGTCACGTGGCACCTGCCGGGTGATGCTGCGTAACTCAGTGGCGCGGTGACGCAGTGGCGCAGTGATGCGGTGATGCGGTGATGCGGTGATGCGGTGGCCGGTATCGTACTATGCCCGGATCCGGCTCAATAGAGCCATCTTCGGATCGGTGATAACCTAAAGATATCGACCCAGCCCGGAGACACGGGATCGCAGCCCCACTCATCCCGCCCTTAAAAGGAGAAGGAAATGTTGCTTACCGACCGGCCCCGGCGCTTGACTTTGATGGCGGCGGCTCTTGCTTCGTCGGCACTGCTCTCCGCGTGCGACACGCTCGACGAATGGAGCGCCGAGGAATACCAGCACAAGTGCGAAAGCCTTGGAATCCATCCCGGTAGCCCGTCGTACGAGCCGTGCATACTGCAGCAACAGAAACTGGACGAGGAAGGGATACAGCACTCCATGGACCGCGCGGCCCAACAAAAGCACCATAAATAGGCGCCGGCGTGGAAGTGGCCATTGCCCACCCGGATCAGCTGATTCATGTCCGGACCGTCCTGGGCGTCGTGATGGGTTTGAGCGTGGCCCGCCTGTTGACGGGCCTCGCGCGGCTGATACAGCACCCCGGCCGCGTCCGCCTGTACCCGACCCACCTGATCTGGGCCGCCTTCCTGTTTCTGGGGGTCGTCTACTTCTGGTGGTTCGAGTTCGGATTGCAGCATGTGGCGCAATGGTCGTTCGAACTCTATTTTTTCCTGATCTTCTATGCCGCGCTGTTCTTCCTCCAATGCACCTTGCTGTTTCCGGACCACATGGAAGAATACAGCGGCTTCGAGGCTTATTTCCACTCGCGGCAGAAATGGTTTTACGGGCTATTGGCCGCGCTGGCCATTGTCGACGTCATGGATACCCTGTGGAAGGGCATCGAGCACTTCCACGCAATAGGACATTGGTATATGTTGCGGCAAGGCGTCATGGTGCTGGCGGCGCTTGCAGCCATGTTCATTGCCGGCCGGCGCTTTCATTTCGTGTTCGCCGTTTGCTCCGTCGCGGGCCTGTTGTGCTGGATCCTGTTACGCTATCAGTATCTGCGGTAAGAGCACGCCATCCGGAAAGCGCTACGGCCTATGCGCCCCGGAATCCCGTACGAGCCAGACAGCGCTGCGCGACACGGGGCGGCCAAGCGCACGGGCCGTCAGGGCACGCCAGGCCAAGTGCGCTGGCTCTGTTGCAAAGATTGGCGGCAGTCAGAGGTAGGCTGTCGCTCTGCGCC
>CALMPB010000044.1 GCA_937871985.1 uncultured Burkholderiaceae bacterium | reverse complement strand
TTGTCCGCTGCCGAGCCGGTCATGACCACCTTGATTGCACCCTTTTCCGGGTCGGCGCCGTGCCAATCCGGACGCAAGGCAACGATGGCGTTGTACAGCTCGGCGCAGATGTCGCGGCTCATGCAAACGATCATCGCCTTGCCTTCCAGCGTGGCGGTGCGCGTCTCAAAGTGCTGCACCAGATCGGCCGCCACCTGTTCCAGACGCGGCTGTGCGCCCACCAACTTGGTCAGCGCAGCCCAATCACTTTTGGTCTTTTCACGAGCAGTGATGTCTTCCTCGTCCTCGATGACCTCATCTACCTGGGCATTGAGTTCATCGATCTCGGCCTGGTTCACGTTCAGCTTGGCTAGGCGGCTTTCGTAGAAGATCGGTACCGTGGCACCATCGTCCACCGCGTCCTGGATGTCGTAGATGCTGACGTAGTCACCGAACACCGCCCGCGTGTCCTTGTCTTCCAGGGCGATGGGGGTGCCGGTGAAGCCGATGAAGGTGGCGTTGGCTAGCGCGTCGCGCATGTGCTTGGCGTAGCCGAACACATACTTGCCGGTCTTGGTGTCCAGCCGCCCCTTCATACCGTACTGGCTGCGGTGCGCCTCGTCGGAGATCACCACGATATTGCTGCGATCCGACAGCAGTGGGTGCTGTTCCTCATCGTCCAGCAGGGCGAACTTCTGCACCGTGGTGAAGATGATGCCGCCCGCCTCACGCGAGGCCAGCAACTCGCGCAATTCTTCGCGGCTACCGGCCTGCACCGGCGTTTGCCGGAGCAGGTCTTCGGCGGCGCAGAAGGTGCCGTACAACTGCCCGTCCAGATCGTTGCGGTCGGTCACCACTACCAGCGTGGGGTTCTTCATCTCCGGCTGCTGCAACAGCTTGCCCGCGTAGCAGGCCATGGTGATGCTCTTGCCCGAGCCTTGCGTATGCCACACCACGCCAGCCTTGCGGCTGCCGGGCTGCACTTCCTTACCATAGGTGGCGCGCGGCTCCTGCACTTCCAGAAGACCCTTGTTCGAATTGCTGGCGGCGATCACCGTGGCTTTCACCGCCTCGCGCACGGCATGGAACTGGTGGTAGCCCGCAATCTTCTTGATGATCTGGTCAGCGTCCTGTTCGAACAGCACGAAGTGGCGCACATAGTCGAGAAACAGCGCCGGCTCGAAGAAGCCACGCACCAGCGTTTCCAGCTCGAACTCCAGCAGCGGCCGGTCGTCCTCATTGGCAATCGCCCGCCAGGGCTGCATGCGCTCCTGGTTGGCCGTCAGCGAACCCAGGCGTGCCGTGAAGCCGTCGCTGACCACCACCGCCACGTTGGTGTTGAACAAATCGCTGATCTCGTCCTTGTAGGTCTGGATCTGGTTGAAGGCATCCCAGATGTCGGTCTGCTCGTTGGCTGGGTTCTTCAGTTCGATCACCGCCAACGGCAGGCCGTTGACGAAGGCCACGAGGTCGGGGCGGCGTGGCTGTTTGGTGCCGGTCACGGTGAACTGGCTGACCAGCAGGAAGTCATTGTTGCGAGGGTTGGCAAAGTCGATCAGGTTGACCAGGTCGGCGCGCTTTTCCTCGCCTTCGGAAAACTCGACCGGAATGCCAGCCAGCAGCAGCCGATGCACACGACGGTTGCGGGCGATCAGCAGCGGTTCGTTCACCGTCAGCAACTCATGCGCGGCCTGTTCCAGTGCGGCGGCGGGGATGTGCGGGTTGATGCGCGCGAGCGCGGCCAGCAGGCGTTCGCGCAATACAGTTTGACGATAGTCAGAGCGGGCAGGTTGGTCTCCATCGGGTGCAATGTCCGGGCCCTGTGTGTACGTCCAACCGAGAGCCCCGAACCACTCAATGCAGAGGTCTTCAAGCTGTTGTTCAGTAATCATTTCCCCTCCGCTGCCTGCTGCTTCACCGCATTCATGATTTGCTCGACTACGTCGTCACGTAGTTGCGATGGATAGCCGTTCTTCCGCAACGTGACTCGGATAACGTTACGCATTCGAGCCTGAGCGTCTTCGCGCTTGTCCCAATCTACAACTTGGTGTTTGGAAATGTCGCGGGACAACTCGCCGGCAATCAACGCGATACGCCCTGGTTCCACTTGCTGCGCGTCAGGATGAGCACGCAAGATGGCCTCAATGCTGAAAGACGTTTGCTCCGAATCAATGGTAGGAGCCTCCACAACATCAACAGCTGGAACAGAAGGCACTTGAACAACTTGAGTAGCGGTCAAGCGCTCGCGCTCTGCCGCTCGTGCAAGACTGGCTTCCTCCTCTGCTTCGGCGGTTGTGATATTGCAATAATCAGATGCGCCGATCAGATCAGGAAAGAGGCTGGCATGATGCACATTCATCCGCCTGAGATGGCGCAAGCAGGCATCACGTCCTTCATTACGGATATAAATCTTGCAGATGTATCGAGCTAATAAATCGGGCTGATCTTCTTCCGATGCCGAGCGCAACTCCTCATCTTCAAAAGCTTCATCGTCGGCTAAAACAGTCGCCATTTTGTTTTCTATCGTGGCGTCATAGGGAGAGAAAGTGAACAGTCCAGCCTGATTCACCAGCCTTCCATAGCTGTCCTTGCGTGGCTCCCATAGTCGAATGCCTGTCTCGTCCTGGTGTTCCAGAATAAAACTCTTGTTGAGCACGTAGACGACACGATACGGATTTTCTTCTTCATCCTTGCTGTCAGGCTTCGCAAAGGCAAAAAACAAGGCGACATACGGAGAATAAGTCCAATCAAGTAAAGGAGTCATTAGTCCGTGATGCTGACCAATAGACCAAAGCTCCTCATCTTCATCCAAGAGACTATTGTCACTAAGCCGACCTCGGATCGCACGTTTAAATCGCTCAAGCTGAGACGCCGCTAATTCTTCGGTGACGATTCCATTATCGGATAAACGGCCCAGAGTCGGCATCAGACTCCAGTCCGAGCGACGCTGGCCACGAAAAATAAGTTGTATGCCAAGACGATTGAAGAATGGGCTCTCTAGAAGTTCGGTGTAATCACGCCAAGATTCCAATCGCGTTACCGGGATGCGACCGCTGTGTTTATCTGCCATGCTTTCAAAGCATTTCCAGCCATCATTCCAAACAGGGATCCTCTCGAAATAGCCCGTACTTTGCTCTTCATGGATGACTTCTGACAGAATCATTGCGCGACCTCATTCATCAAGGTCTCTACAGAAATCTCTCCAGAAAGGAGCTTGGGGAGAAGGGTGTCACGGAGTTCGGCGAGAGATACCGCGCTTTTTCTATTACTTAGAATCTTGGCAAACAGCGATTTTACGTGTTGACTGAATGCTTGTACGATAGATTCCGTAGGAATTGCCACATCTTCCTGAACCACAATTTCAGGGCGTACAGCAGGATATGCACCACCATCTGCCAAATGAGCCAAGCGCTCGATATTGGCTTCGGAGGTTGCTACAAGATGAACAAACTCTAGCCAATGCGCTGACTTTGGTCGTAGCACAGCAAACCCTGTGCTTCCCGTCAAACCATCTTCACCTATCAAGGCAAAAGATCGGTTGCCTGGCCGTACTGTACCGACAATGGTGTCCCCATACCGCAAGATTCTCCTGGCTCGGCTTGGAATGTCTTTTCCTCCAAGGCTTTGTACCTCTGAAATTTCTCCTCCTTTAGCATTGGCTAAATCCACATACCGGACTGTATCGGGCAGGGTTCTGGCACTCCAGCTTTCAGGGTTCAAATGACACAGGTCGGCCAATGTTCCAACTGCCCACCCCTTCGGAATCTCCCCCAACTCCGACTCTTCCATGGCATCGGGAAACAGCGCGGCGGTGGCGGCGAGTTGGTCGTGGTGCTCGCGGGGCATCTGATCGAGTTCGGCGTCGGTCTTGCCGCTGATGGCGCGCATGGAGGCGCGTAGCGGGTCTTGGCCTTGTTCGATGGCGGCGATCTTGGCCTTGACCGGATCGAAATCGACAAACCAGGACTTGAAGCTGGCTTGCGCCATGGCTTCGAGGGTTTTGTTGATGTGGCGGTTGAGGTCGATCTTCTCAGCAATTGAATCAAGGATTTGTGCGATCTTGGTTTGAGTCGCCAAATCTGGAATTCTCACGCGATGAAGTTTTAGAATGTCGGTCTTGAGATTAGTAAAAACTGATCCATTTCCTTGTGCGACGAGATTTTTTCTTTCATTGAGCAGCAACCAATAGGCGTAGTTCTTATCAAGACCTTTAAAATCTCTCAACAACATCCATCCGTCGTGAATACAAGCATCAAGCGTCACAAATTTAGGCAACCCAGGAGTTGCGCTATTCGAAAGAATTAAGTCGCCAGGAAAAACTCGGACGCTAGACTTAACCCCTTCCAGTTTTATGCATTCATTGGTTGTCTCCAAAAACCTGGAATCTGAACTAGTCGCATCCGCTATTTTTATCCATGGCATTCCAATTTTTGACAGAAACGCATTAATCGGACGCGGCGATGCCCCCCTTGTAATGGTGCAAAGCTCACCAAACGCATGCTCGCTCCATTCAAAATCCATAACCCAACCCCGCCAAATTCTTCTTGATTT
>CALMPB010000043.1 GCA_937871985.1 uncultured Burkholderiaceae bacterium | reverse complement strand
CCACGCTGATTGCGGCCAGCCTGCTCGCCGCGCCCACCGTGAACGCTCGACAGAAACTG
Source organism: uncultured Burkholderiaceae bacterium (assembly GCA_937871985.1). The sequence goes on along the minus strand of CALMPB010000043.1, from coordinate 6,297 downwards.
ACCGGCGAGCAGCAGCTCGCCAAAATCCTCGATGGCCGGGTGGCCGGCAAGCCGGTGAGCTGCATTCCGCTGAATCAGACGCACAACACCCAGGTCATCGACAAGACCGCCATCGTCTACCGCATCGGCAGCACATACTACGTCAACCGGCCGAATAATGCCGAGTCTCTGGATTCGGACGACATCCTGGTGACGAAGCTCTATTCAAGCCAGCTCTGCCGCCTCGATACGGTACAGCTTCGCGACCGGACGACGCCGAACATGTGGAACGGGTTCGTGGGATTGCAGGACTTCGTGCCTTACACGAAGTCGAAGACCACCGCAGCCCGGTAAGATCGACGCAATGCCCGAGGAAGCGGTCGGGACGTAAGCCCCGGCCGCTCTCTTTCGGCGTTTCGCAGCGGCAAGGGTGATCCCCGGCGGCACAGATCCGGGACCTCTTTTCCTGAATCAACCGTTCCTCGCGGCGCCCCCAGCGTGTACCTGCGGCGCTCCAACCCGCCGCCATCAAGGACGCCCGCATGGCCCTCGCTCGCAGCAAGATGCCCTCGCCGGTCGGCGAACTGACTCTGATCGCCAGCGACACCGGGCTCGTCGCCATCCTCTGGGAGAACGACGATCCCGCCCGCGTGCGCCTCGGCGAAGTGCAGGACCACATCCACCACCCGATCCTGACCGAAACCGCCGCGCAACTGTCGGAGTACTTCGCCGGAGCGCGCCGCGCCTTCGATCTCCCGCTCGACTTCCACGGCACCGCTTTTCAGAAGAGCGTCTGGGCGCAGCTTCTCACGATTCCCTTTGGCGAGACCCGCAGCTACGGCGCGATCGCCCTGACTCTCGGCCGGCCCACCGCCGGCCGTGCCGTCGGTGCCGCAAACGGTCGCAACCCTATCTCGATCATCGCTCCCTGCCACCGCGTGGTCGGCGCCAGCGGCTCCCTCACCGGATTTGCCGGGGGCTCGAGACCAAGGCCTTCCTGCTGAAGCTCGAAGGCCTCAAGCTTCTGCTCTGAAGCGAAAAAACCGGCCCCCCAAAGGAGACCGGCTCTTCGTGAATCATATCTGCAAGGGGATCATTCCCACTCGATTGTTGGGATACTGTTTATCATATTGGAAAATAAGGCAAAAAATATTTTTTAACACCGATATGCCGTCGATCTTACCGTCAAAAAGCTATCGCTTATGAAAACATTGGCTTTTTCGGCCGATCAGCCTCGCGAAAATTTCGTGATCTATCGCCAATGACGTCGATAGCTCTATGAGTGAGTGGGCGGCGAAAGTATTCACAAGAGTCGGACTGTACCGATTCAGCATCCGGTTTTCCATCCTCATCAAGGTCTTCGAGCCAGGCGGATGGGAGCCTGCCAGACGATGCGTCTCACGCCAAAAGACAGCAGAGGCCAGCATTGCCCTCATCTCACATTCGAAGAGCACCTCGCTGAGGAACAGGGATAGAACTAAAATGGGGTCTACCCCGTGTTGATGCGGGCATCATTCCATACTAACATCTGCCAATGCGTTATACTCAAAGCCAGATTCGTGAGCTGCTTTCCATTTCGGTGGATGCATTTCGCACGTGGCGGGATGCCATCCCCGCGTTGGCTTCACACAAAGGGCACGCCCCCAGCTTCACGCCGGGGGATGTTGTCGCCATGGCGATCGTTGCCGAACTCGTCAGGGATTTCGGTGTGCGCGTGGGCACGGTCGGCGACCGTTTCGATCAGTTGTTCAAGGAGTGCCGGGGGCGGTCGTGGCTTTCGCTTGAGCATTGTGTCGCCTTGATCGAGGCTGGCAGCTTTCGCCTAGTCGATGCAAATGTCGCCCAACGTCGCTCGCTGGACGCAACCACGGTTTGCGTACCGTGTGCGCCGATAATATCTCGACTGCGCTCAGCGCTCACAGCGACGGAAGTTGATCAAGCACAAGGTCATCTCCATTTTCCCCCCACTTCCGTCGCCACGCAACCGGAACGGCGCGGTAAACGAGCATGACCTCTTCTCTGGCATCCGTATTGGCGCCGGAGTGGAAAGACCGCTTGGGGCTCACACATCGGCGCTCGCCTGAGCTCTATGAGTCAGCCGATGCAGTAAGCGATGTTCCACATGCGCCGGCAATCCGGGCCGCCCTCAGCGAAATGGGCGTATCCGCGATGTTTTGCGTCCAAGGCGTTCCCACAGTCGCTATCTTGGAAACCGATAGCTATGATCGGGCAGCGGTTATCGATCTTCACGGCGCGCTGTGGAATCAAGGCCTGGCCAGCCTGTTGCTGGTCATCGCCGAAGATACCCTGAGGGCTTTCTCCCTCGCGCGTACTCCACTTAGCGATCCGGGCGACGCCTTCGAGACGCGCTGCCTCATTGATAGCCTCGGCCTGACGACCGAAGCCCTAAGATTTCAAAATCTCATCTATGGCGCGGAATCCGGGCGTCTATGGAAGGACTACGGCGAGTACTTCCCGCCAAAGGAACGTATCGATCAGGTCCTGCTCGATAATCTCCATGCGTCCCACAGTCTCCTGCAAGCTGCCGCGCTTGCCCCCGATGCCGCGCAAGCCTTGCTGATACAGGCGATGTTTATCGCCTATCTTGAAGACCGTGAGATCGTCACGCCCGCATATTTTGCGGCGGTGTCCGAGAAAAGTTCCGACAGCTTCTCAGCGCTACTGGAAACGGGCGACGTTGACCTTTTCAGGTCCTTCTTTCGAACGCTCCATGCAGATTTCAATGGTGATTTGTTTGTCGCCCCCTGCTCATTCGAGCCGATGGGTGAGGCCCCCGAGGTCACGCCCGCCCATCTGACAATCCTGGCACGGTTTCGGTCGGGACGTGAAGAAATGGCGCATTCCGGCCAGCAGCGCTTCTGGGGTTATGACTTCCGCTATATCCCAATCGAGCTCGTCAGCGCCGTCTATGACCGTTTTCTTGGTGAACGTGAGGCGGAGCGCCGCGCCAATGGCGCCTATTACACGCCCATGTTTCTCGCCGACACAGTCGTTTCTCAAGTCTGGGAGATGCTGCCGGACGCGACGCGGACAACCGGAAATTTTCTAGACCCTGCCTGCGGTTCGGGGGTCTTCCTCGTCCGCTCGTTCCAGCGACTGTGTGAGCATTGGCGCGCCAAACACAAGACGCAGACGATCTCATGGAAAACGTTGCTCTCTTTACTGAGCCAGATCCACGGGTGGGATCTGAATGGCGGGGCGGTTCGCGTCGCTGTTTTCTCGCTCTACGTCGCCCTTCTCGAAGAGGTATCTCCCCGCGACATCCGCAAACTCATCACCCGAGGAAAGCTCCTGCCCGAACTCTGGGGCAAGAGGCTTGTCTGCCGCGACTTCTTCGAGGTGTCGCCGGACAGCTTTAAGTGCGAGGTGATTATCGGCAATCCGCCATGGACCAGCCGTCGCGGCCCGGCGCGCTCTTCTGTGCAGTGGAGCAAGAAGGCGGGCTATCTCATGCCCGGCGGCGAGGACGCCTGGGCCTTCAGTTGGAAAGCTCTTTCCCATCTGACTGATGGAGGACTGATCGCGTTCCTGTTGCCGGCAATGGGATTTCTACACAACCATGCCCAGAACTCAGTCGATGCACGTGACACGTTCTTTCGAAAATCTCAGGTTCGCCGCGTCATCAACTTCGCGGACCTTCGATTTCAGCTTTTTGAGAAAGCCCACCGTCCAACCGCTCTGATCATCTACGGCAGTGCCAAGGCGGACGGTTTCCCATATCGTTTCGACTACTGGGCACCGAAGGCCGACCTCAATCTCCGGATCAAGCGCGTCATCACCCTGAGCAGTGCTGACAAGACCATGCTTGGCGTCGCCACGGTTCTGGATAACCCGCTCATCTTCAAGCAGCGGCTATGGATGCAGGAGCCAGAGGCCAAGCTCTTCGGCTACCTCGCGCGCCTCCCCAAACTGGGAGCTTTCGTTAGCGATTTCGGCAGCCTTAGCCGTCGCCGCGAAGAGCCGGGCGACCGGTGGGTGATCGGGCAAGGCTATCAACCATACAATGAAGACAGCGAAAGTGACGCGCCTCCGCTCGCGAGCGATTACGTCGGCCAATTGCCGGACCTGCCGATCGCGGCCTACTCGCGCCTAGCTCAAGCGACCGAAGGCTTGCAGCCAGCCCCTTCATCGACGGTTCGTCGCCGGGGGTTTGAGGCTGGTTTCAAGGGGTCACGTATTCTCATCCCGCGCGGGGTGGAGACGTCGCAAAATCGCCTCCGGGCCGCCTATTGCGATGAACCGCTGACCTTCCAGCATATCTTCCAGGCGATTGTCGTGCCGAATGGCCAGAGCGATCGTGCGAAAATCCTCACCGCAATACTCAATAGCCGCATAGCAGTCTGGTATGCCTTCCATGGCACCGCTTCATTCGGCTCAGATCGTCCAGAGGTTCAGCAGGCCGACCTGCTACGATTGCCATTTCCGGCTCCCGCCGATGTCCCTGATCCAGATGCTGCCGCTCAGGCTGCTCTTGAGCTAATTGCGATTTTGGACGGCGCATACGGGCGCTCCCGTGAACCCTTCTCCATGCAGATCGACGAGAACGAGATTCTTCGTGCGATTGATCGGCTAGCATACCAATATTTTTGTCTGTCACCTGACGAAATTTCGCTGATTGACGACACCGTCGAGGCGATCCTACCCGCGCTTCAGCCCCATGAAGGCCACTTCCCGAAGCTCTGGGGAGCGCCGGACGAACAGCAACGAGCGCAATATGCGCGCACCCTGTCAGCCAGCCTCGCTGACTGGTTCAACGGGAAGAAAATCGATGCTCGCCTTATGGCGCGCGGGGCAGATCTGGCGATCCTTCGGCTACGCTTGGGAGGTCAGGAAGACTATGCCGAAGATGCGAACGGCGAACTGGGCACCGTTCTTGAGCAACTGGCAGCGCATATCCAAAGGCCACTTGATGGCAACTTCCAGTTAATCCCGGACCTCCGGGTTTTCGTCGGTGACTGTCTCTACCTGATCAAACCGATGCAGATGCGCTTCTGGCTACGCTCCACGGCACTTGCTGATGCCGATGGAATAGCGCTCGATCTCCAGCAGGCAACTGCCGTGCCGAAGCTGCGTGGTGCTGATTGATGCTGGTCGGCGATGTGCAGGGATGGGTCGATAGCTTCATTTCGTTGGATGATCGCTTTCTGCAAAGGATCGCAGCTGCATGGCCAACCTGTATGGCGGTTCTCCCCGACCAACCTGCGGAAGATGACATTACGATCAACCTCGTCGCTAACCTGGCAAAGGACGCCGTAGTGCGTCGGCTATGCCACTGGGTCGAGTATCAGTTCGAACCATTCGGGCTGGCTGCTGACGGGTCGAAATACAGCAAGGGCATCATCGACATCGCCGTTCTCTTCGATTGGGAACGGGAGCGTTATTTGGCCTATGAATGCAAGCGGCTCAACGTGATAAACGCCGGGAGTCGTAGTTCCTTGGCCACAGTCTACGTGACCCAGGGCATGATGCGGTTTCTTACTGAACAATATGCAGAACAGCTCCCTGTCGGCTGTATGCTTGGTTATGTACTCGACGGAGATGTGAGCTTTGCGCAAGAGCGGATTACTGCCGCGATCGCCAGCCACTCGCCCCTCACGCTCATTGACGGTCCAGCGCCACTTACATCCATCGAAACTATCGAACGATTCCGAACGCGGCATACCCGCCCAGCCGGTTCGCAGATCGAATTGCGGCACGCCCTATTTTCGAAATCATCCGGGACGGAACCAAACGGCTGACAAGCCGAGTATCGGCGAGGACAAGCCTTTGGATAGCAGCAAAATCATCGAAAATGCAGTCAGCAAGCTCGCAAACAGCATGAGAATTTACGTTGAAGCGCAAACGCGTTTTGGCGAGCTGTTCAAGATCGACGCCGAAGAAGCGATTGATAATGTCGATCGTGGCTTCGAGATGAAGCTTGAGGCGTTCCATACGCTTTATGATGTCTCAAAGAATCTATTCCCCTATTTTGATCATGGGGATACCGCCCTGATGATAGCCATACGAAACGCAACCCATCACCGCGATCATCCACTCTTCATAAGTCTGAAGCGACGCCTGCACCTTGAGCGAGGTGGAATAGAACCCTGGCTCGGCGCGTCCTTTTTGCTCGCCAACCACCCGACGGCCCACGGCGCTCCGATCTTAATGTCCCACCATATAAGATTGGACGATCTGGATGCACGCCTCGACCCTTCGCGTGCATCGCCATATCTGGACGTCTCCGTGAAAGGTGCAAAAGCAACCAGCCGGTTTATGGTGATCGATTCTCAACTCGGACTGCCAGAAATCCGCGCT
>CALMPB010000042.1 GCA_937871985.1 uncultured Burkholderiaceae bacterium | reverse complement strand
CGGCGAGCCCGTCATGCGCGCGCTGCGCGAGCAGATCCGAGGCTGCCCCGAGCCCCTGCTGCTGCCCCAGGCCGGCCATTTCGTGCAAGAACACGGCGGGCCCATCGCGCGCGCGGCGCTCGCCCATTTCTCATCCCCGAACCCATGAGCCACATCTACATCTACTCTCCCGCCAGCGCCGTGCGCGACAAGGCCGCCTTCCGCCGTGGCGTGCAGCGCCTCAAGGCCCTGGGCCACGAGGTCGAGATCGACGCCGACGCCCTGCGCGCCCACATGCGTTTCGCGGGCGACGACGCCACGCGGCTGGCCGCCATCGGCCGCGCGGCGGCCAGCGGTGCCGACCTGGCCCTGATCTCGCGCGGGGGCTATGGGCTCACCCGCCTCCTGCCCGATCTGCCCTACAAGGCCCTCGCCAAGGCGATCGACAAGGGCACGCGCTTCGTCGGCCTGAGCGACTTCACCGCGCTGCAGCTGGCGCTGCTGGCCAAGACCGGTGCCACCACCTGGGCCGGCCCGGCGCTGGGCGAGGACTTCGGCCCGGAGGTCGAGCCCGACGAGATCATGCTGGCCTGTTTCGGCGACCTGCTCGATGGTTCGGCCGAGGGCTCGGGCTGGACGCTGCCGGCGGCCGACGCCCCGGCCCACGCCGCCAGGCCGAAGCGGCACGTGCGCGAGGCCACGCTGTGGGGCGGCAACCTGAGCGTGCTCTGTTCGCTGGTCGGCACGCCCTACCTGCCGGCCGTGAAAGGCGGGGTGCTGTTCCTGGAAGACGTGGGCGAGCACCCGTACCGCCTGGAGCGCCAGCTCACCCAACTGCTGCTGGCGGGCGTGCTGGACGCGCAGAAGGCCGTGCTGCTGGGGGCGTTCAACCGCTTCAAGCCGGTGCCGGGCTACGACCGGGGCTTCTCGCTCAAGACCGTGACGCAATGGCTGCGCTCGAAGACCAAGACGCCCATCTACACCGGGCTGCCGTTCGGCCACGTCCCCACCAAGGTGCTGCTGCCCGTGGGCCGCACGGTCGATCTGGTGGTGGAGGGGCGCGACGCGCTGATCTTCTGGGGGCATGAGCCGCACGACCATCACGGTCACGGGCATTGAACCCCGTGGGCACCACGGCACCGGCCTCACCGGGCCGTCGGTGCCGCTCCCTTGAGGGGGACACGCGGAACGCGGCGGGGGGCTTATACCCGCCGGATGCGCGAGGCGTCGATCAGGGCCTTGGGCACCAGGCCCTGGAACACCGGCGAGAGGCTTTGCACGCGGTGCACCGCCAGCGCCTCGCCGTGCACGCGGCTGAGCACCGCCACCAGTTCGCCGCGCGCATACCACAGGCTGTGCGCGTCGTGCATGAACTTCAGCCGGCGCTTGAGCGAAGGGTTCAGGCGAGCGCCTTCCTCACCCAGCACGGCCAGCATGGCCTCACGCACCGGCTCCAGCTCGTCTTCGTCGTCCGCGCGCGCGCTCGGCCCTAGTAGGGCCGAGATGCTGTTGCGGAGACTGGGCTTGAACCAACGCATGACCGTGAGAGTTCCATCACATGGGAGGGCTGGCCAGAATACGACCTGACGCATGTCGATGCAATCGTGCAAGTCTTGATACGGCAAAAAAAACAACAGCAAATCATGTGCTTAGCGCGGGAGTTTCATGAATTACCTCAATTTAGTAATTCTTTTGCACTCATTGTTGGCTGGCGGCCACAGGCCGGTCGGCCTTTCGGGGCGCACAAACGCCACTTGCATCGGTTGAGGATGTAACGGTCTGCGAGAACCGCCATGCTCTAATCGCCCGCAGGTTTTCCCAGCCCCATGCCCGAACTCACGATTGCCTTCGTCGACCTCACCGGTAGCACGTCCGTGTTCGAGACACTGGGCAACGACCGGGCCACCAAGGCGGTCACCAAGCTGACGCAGTGGATTGGCGCACGCGGCCAGGCGAACGGCGGCACCGTGGTCAAGATGCTGGGCGACGGGGTGCTGATGGCCTTCGCCGACAACCGCGCCGCGGTGGATTCCATGGTGCAGATCCAGCAGGAGCACGCCAAACGTGTGCAGCAGTGGCCGGCCCACCTCAAGCTGCTGATGCAGATCGGCCTGGCGCGCGGCTCGGTGGTGTGGGTGGACGGCGACTGCTTCGGCGATGCGGTGAACCTGGCCTCGCGCCTGAGCGACCTGGCCGGCCCGGAACAGATCTTCGCCAGCGACACCGTCATCCAGTCGCTCGGGCCGCGCTCTCTGGTGCGCAACCGCAGCCTGGGCGCCATGCGCATCAAGGGCAAGGTCGATACCTGCGAGGTGTTCCGCATCGAGTGGCAGGCGGACATGCAGTCCGAGTTCCTCACGGTGCCGGCCGACCTGCACGCCATCACGCCCAAGGACGACTCCGATTTCGCGGGCATCGAGCTCGCCTGGCTGGACGCCACGCGCACCTTCAATTCCAGCGACCTGCCGCTGCGCATCGGCCGCGTGCCCGAGGCCAGCTTCGTCGTGAGCGACCCGCGCGTCTCGCGCATGCACGCCACCATCGGCATGGTCTCCGGCAACTACGTGCTGGAAGACGTGAGCAGCTATGGCACCTGGGTGCGCTTCGCGGGCAGCGAATCGGTGGTGCAGCTGCGCCGCCAGGACTGCGTGCTGTACAGCGACGGCGAGATTTCCCTGGGCGCGCCGTTCTCCGACTTCAGCGCCCCCACGGTGAGCTTCAAGCTCATGGACGGCAGCATGGCGCTCGCCCGCAGCGCCGCCGCCAGCGCGCGCTGAGGGCGCTCAGCCCACTGGGCCGAGTTCCCGGCATCACTTCTCACTCAGCGATCGTCGACCGGCGCTTCTCAACCCAATCCCGCAGTTCGCGGCTGGTGAGCTGCGTGAGATTCCATAGCTTGGCCAGCCAGTCAGCGTCCTGAGGCCATTGCTGGCGCTCCAGAAGGGGAATGTAGATGCCACGGCTGAACAGGTGCAGCGCTTTCGCGCCAGCCTCTCCGCTCATGCCCATCAGCGAATGCAACACATCCGTCGACTGTTGCAGATCACGCTCTTTCGCAGCGGCAGTCAGGCGTTCGACCAGCAAATCGATTCGAGGCAAGTAGTCCTTCAACAACTCTTCAACCATGCCAATGCGCTGGAAGCCCTCCAGCCGACGTGCGTCTAGCAGGGTAGAGGCGGACAGGGCCGCGTCGGCAACAGCAACGACCTCTGGCGACGCGGTGCGCTCGGTCATCAGCGTACGCAGATGTTGGCAGAGTTGTGGTGCCTCCACTGGCTTGATCAGAAAGCCCCCGACTCCGACAGCCCGCCCTTCGGCAACGACGTCGTCGGACGCATACGCAGTAGTCGCCAGAATAGGAAGCGTCTTCAAGTGGCTGTCCAAGGCTCGAATGGCGCGCGCCAGTTCTATCCCGCTCATACCCGGCATCTGAATGTCCAGAATGACGGCATGCCATTCGTTGTGGTGATTAAGTTCAGACAATGCGGCAGGCCCACTGTCAACCTCGATCACTAGGGCGCCGGCATGCCGGAGATACTCCGCAACAGCCGCTCGATTCCAGGAGCTGTCGTCGACCAGCAGCACGCGATGTCCACTGAGCCAAGCAGTTACGCTCCAGTGCTTGTGCTTGCTTGTTCGCACGGCCTGGGTTATCGCGGATAGCAGCACGACATCGTCCACAGGCTTGCTCACAAGGCCGTCAAAACCCGCGTTCTCTGCCTTCAATCGCGTGAGAAAGCCGGGCTCGCTCGTGCATGCGATGAGGCAGCTATGTTGATTGACCGGCACTTCCCCGCGACGCACACGTTCGGCAAGTTCATAGCCGTTCATGCCCGGCATGTTTAGGTCCATCACTATGCCGTCGTAGCGCTGCGCCTTCAACGCGTCTAGCGCTTGCAGGCCGTCGGCTGCGTCGTCTACGGTCAGATCCAATGACTGCAAGAGCAAGCCAGTGGATGTGCGCAAAAGGCCGTCATCGTCTACCACCAGGAAACGCCAGCCCGCCCATTGCTCGCGAGCCTGATCCATTAGCGCCGTGCGTCTCATCCCGATCGCTGTGGGACTCAATGGCGGAAACATGAGCGTGAACTCCGTATGGCTGCCGACAACTGACTCACAACGTATGTCGCCACCGAACGCACGCATCGCACGTCTGCAGTAGGCCAAGCCCAGCCCGGTCCCCCCGATCTTGCCCACGGATCGGAACGGTTCGAACAGGCTTTTCAGGACATCGGACGTCATGCCTGGGCCATCGTCGCGCACGCCGATCTGGCAGTCGGTCACTGTGATCTGCAGCCGTGCATCTGGACAAATCGGCAGGTAATACAACGCATTCTTCATCAGGTTGAAGAGCACGAACAATAGGGTGGTCTCACTTCCCAGAAAGAAGAAATCGTTATGCAGTTGCAAATTGACTTTCGCACGCTGCTGATCGTTGTCATAGCCGTACTCCTCCACAGCCTTGACGCACACCTGCGCGGCTGAGAGGAGGGCGAACTGTTGCGGATCGAGTGGCTTGTCATTCACCTCGTCAAGCGTCATTGCAATGACCTGCAATCCCCGCTGAACCGCCAGTTCACCCATGGCGACATGCCGATGCAGCCGTTCGACGTCGAGACGCGAGACGATTTGGACTTTCTCCTGAAGTCGTGAAACGGGTAGCACTTGTCCAATCCTTTCCAGGCTGTGTCGCACCTGCGCCATGGGGTTGCGCATTTCATGCGCGATAGAACCCGCCAGTGAGGCGTACGCCTGACGCACGCGCTCTGCAGTGGCTTGCTCCAGGGCGAACTTGAAGAGGTTGCCGCCCACTACGCTCACCAAGAGCACAGGGAGCCGGAACACGTAGTCGAGTGGGACTTGGGGGTTCGGGTCTGTCAGCGCATACAAGCCTGCGGCGGCGCCGGATCCCGTGACCAGCATGATGATGAAGTTGCGCCAGTCGGCCAACAGCATCAGTAGAAACACGGCCATGAACGTGTTGCCTATGGCCGCTGTCCCGCCGCCATTCTTGAGCGAAGTGAAGACCAGGGCGAAAGGCAACGCGATTGTCATCGTCACATAACAGGCATGGAGGTAGCAGGCCCGCAATCGTTCGGGCCAGTGGTTCCGGATGGCAAGCAGCAGCAGCAGGGACATGACAAGCGCTCGCAGCGCGAAATCGTCAAAACCAGACGACGGACGTACGAAGCGCACCAGATACATGAGCGGAAACCCAACAAGCCCGAAAACGATCATGTACCGCAGCAAGAGCGGGCTGGGCTGGTGATATGTCCTGAAATGACCAAACAACCGCTCGAACCAAGAAGCCATGTCGGGCACCGTGTCGCTCTTTCAAACCATGTCGACGTCGTGCTGTTGGACTCAGCTGGACCCTCTCAGCGTCGTCTCTACGTCACCCGCCGTCCCGCGTATGATCGTATAAACTTTTTTCGTACATGGTAAGGAGATATCTCTTGCCATGGGCGACAGGCCGAACCGGCGGTACAGGCGACTCAGCGAATGCGTACAGGCCGCCCAAAGCGCATCAATGCGGGCTCCGGAAGAAGCATGCAGCAGCGCCAACCGCATGCAATGGCGCAAGGCATCGACATCGCTGCGGAACTCGGGTGCCAACACCAAGCGCCCTACCTCCCAATCGGCAGGCGTAACCACTGCTGCGCTTGAACCCAGTGGCTGCAGCAGCTGTTCAGTCAGGGTCAGCCCATAGCCCATCGGAACCATTCGGATAGTCCCGATGCGCCGATCGCCGAGATCGAATGCGACGACGACCCCGCACTCATCCCTTTTTTTTCGAGTGAATAGAAGCCCCCATCCGGGGTGACATAGGCCGACAAATCGATCTCCTGGCGCAGCGCCATTACTGAGGCGATGTCCTTGTCTCCGCGCAGTTGGCAAAGAGTGACGTCCTCCGTGCGGAAGCGCGCCCTTGGGTGGGACATCTCACCAGACGCAGGGGCAGTGTTGATTTGAAGCGCCATAACGATTGGTTGCTTTCTCAAGTAGGGCGGAAGTTCAGTTCGGCAGATTGTCCGGACCAAATGGCGTTTGTTTGAGCGATCTGTCCGAAGGTTCATCGACACCAGCGCGCACCCCTCCATCTTGAATACCCCGTAGGGGTATATCCTCGCGGCTCCTCATAAGAAGTCCGTGAGACAAACACCATGCGCTGGATCCGCCGCCTCGCCACCCTCATCGGTCTGCTGCTCGTGCTGGCCGCCGCCCTGGGCCTGTGGTACGCCCGCCAGACCCTGCCGCGCACCGACGGGCAACTGCAGGTCAGCGGCCTGGGCGCACCGGTGCAGGTCAACCGCGACGGCAGCGACGTCACCCACATCCTGGCCCAGAACCCGCGCGACGCCTGGATGGCGCTGGGCTACGTGCACGCCCAGGAGCGCGGCTGGCAGCTGGCCTTCAACCGCGCGGTCATGCGCGGCACGCTGTCCGAGTTCCTGGGCCCGGCCACACTGGAGACCGACAAGCTCATGCGCACCCTGGGCATTCGCCAGGTGGCGCAGCGCCAGCTGGCCAAGCTGCCGCCGGACGTCAAGGCCGCGGTGGAGGCCTACAGCGCCGGCATCAACGCCTTTTTTGCCAGCAGCGAACAGGCGCTCACGCCCGAGTTCCTGCTGCTGGGCGTGAACCCGCGCGAGGAGGCCCTGCGCGGCGCCTGGTGGGACCCGGCCGACAGCGTGGGCTGGTCGATCATGATGGCGCTGGACCTGGGCGGGAACTGGGGCAACGAGTTCGCCCGGCTGACGGCGCTGCAGGTGCTGGACACGCCCGCGCTGTGGGAGCTGTTCCCGCCGTACCCGGGCGAGGCGCCCGCCGCGAGCGCCGACCTGGGCCGGCTGTACCGCGAACTGGGCGTGTTCAACAAGGCCAATGGCACCGCCACTTCACAGGCCCCGGCGGCCCCGCAGGCTGGCTGGCGCGAGCGCGTCGCGCTGGACCTGCGCGACTGGACCGATGGCTTCGGCTTCAACGAAAACAAGGGCTCGAACAACTGGGTGGTGGCCGGCTCGCGCACCCAGAGCGGCCAGCC
>CALMPB010000041.1 GCA_937871985.1 uncultured Burkholderiaceae bacterium | reverse complement strand
CTCCTTCTTCTTGTGCTTATGCCCCTCCAGGCTTCCTGGGGGATGGTGAGCATATATGTAGTTCAAACGCACGAAGCCTGCCTGCATCCCTGCACCGAGGCTCAAGAAACTCAAGTCACGGACAACGGTAACGATATCACCGGCGCCGAAAGCGCTCACCACGAAGATCGCTTTTGCGGACTGCATGCCTTGTCCATCGTGGACAGCTTTCCACCGTATACCCTCTCTTTTTCCTCATCTCCCATTTCTCCGACCTACGAACGGCAGTTCGTTCCACAGACCGTCGTCGACAGGCCCGAACGGCCTAAATGGACAGCGTCAGCCTAAGCGACGCGACAAGCCTTCCGTCCGCGTCGTTCCGCCACCGTTGCAGTGGCCGGGATGAGCGACATGACATCTCATAAGCACCAAACCGCTTACGCTATTCGCGTTCATAGGCGGCATCGTTGCTGCGTTCTCTCGACACTGCCCAAGACTCAAACACGCCAATAGGCAATCTTGGAGCAACTCCATGCGCAGTGCATCAATACTAATCGGAGCCGCCCTGGCTATATGGGGCTTGGCATCGGCCCAGCCCCTGCCTTTCGATCAAACAGCAATTCCAGCGATACCGCTCGAGCCGGCCACATCCCTGACTCTCGACGAGGCCCTAAAACTTGTCCTGAACACCAACTATTCACTCTCGTCCGCTCGTTACGCTGCCGACTCTTCGGAAGGTCTCGTCCTTCAGGCGCAAACACGGCCGAACCCGATACTAAGCGTCGAACTGGAGGATACCTCCCGCAAGGCTACACGCAACACCACGACGACACTGAGCCTTCCCATAGAGTTGGGAGGCAAGCGCGACGCGCGCATAGCCGAAGCCAAGCTCGCTCGTGACAGAATCCATCAAGAGAAGGAACAAATCCGTGCGGATGTCCGAGCGCAGACTGTGGTTGCCTTTTTCGACGTATTGATCGCTCAGGAAAAAGTAGGGCTATCAACCAGGACAGTGAAGATTGCCCGCGATGCTTACCGCATTGCCGACAAGCGAGTCGAGGAAGGCAAAGTACCACCGCTTGCAGCGAACAGGGCGCAGGTTGCTGTGGCCAATGCCGAGCTGGAAGCGGCCCGGGCGGCCAACTCGCTGGAGTCGGCGCGCCGCAGCCTCTCCAGATTGTGGGGTAATCCGTCACCGCAATTTACAAAAGTAGACGCAAAAATTTCAACACCATTAGATCGTCCCGTTCTGGACGATTTGAGCACCGCGTTGGAAAAGTCTCCCGCTGTACAAGGCGCTCGGCTTGAATTGGAGCGAAGCCGGGCTCAAATCCAAGTAGAACGCAGCAAACGCTATCCCAATATCGAGGTCAGCGCCGGAGTGATTCGAAACAACGAACTGGGACGCAATCAGATGATGTTGGGCGTGTCGATTCCCCTGCCTTTTTTCGACCGAAATCAGGGAAACATCTATGAAGCCTCAATGCTCGCATATAAGACCCGAGACGAGTATCTGGATCTGAAGACTCGCCTGCAAGTGCAACTGCAGCAAGCAGCCAGCGAGTTCGACATCGCCAAAAATTCCGCACTACGTCTCGAATCCCAGATCGTGCCCAGCGCCAGCTTGGCATTCGAACGAGCCCAAAGGGGGTTCGAGGCCGGAAAGTTCAGCTTCATTGACGTGCTGGATGCACAGCGAACCTTGTTTCAGGCTCGCGCCCGGCATCTTTCGGCATTGTCGGACGCCTATCAAGCGCTTGCGCAGATAGATCGTATTCTCGGACGGAATTCATTATGAAAAACACATCACATAAGAC
>CALMPB010000040.1 GCA_937871985.1 uncultured Burkholderiaceae bacterium | reverse complement strand
AGATCACGAATGTGCTGCGGTGCTTGCAGCTGGAAGCACATGGGTATCAGGTCAGCGTGACTGAGCTGGTGGGATGGGAGCATTCGATGAAGAATGAACTCATCATTGCGCAGTACAAGGATTTGCCGCGCAGGAAGGCGGCTGAGAGGCTGACGGAGATGCTGGAAAGGATTGGGTTGCAGGAATTGAAGGATCGGTTCTTTGTGCCAAAACCTGCAGAGGCGGCGGCGTAAGCCCCTGTCGTGCTTCATACCGAAGCGTCAACATCCGTGCTTGCCGTAGTCTTCCGCCAGACGCACTGCATGACACGCTGAACGCCATTCAAGCAGCTATCCCCACATGCCCTCTCGCCCGCGCAAGGCCGCCCCTGAGCAGACGGCGCTGCTAACAGCGGCCTTCCCAGCACGATTGCGAGCCGAAACAACACATATCGCCGAGGAGATCTGCCCCTCGGTCATGCCCGGCCGCAGATTGTCCGTCATCGTGCAGGACGAGTTATTGACGCTGCCCTATCGCGTTCAGCATGGGGGCAGCGACTCCCTGTCTTCCAAGCTGGATCAACCCCAGGCACTGATCTACGCGTGCATACAGTCACGCCATCATGACGGCCACGTACGCCAGCGCCAAATTGAGCGGCTGGCTGCGGCTTCCGAGCCTTGGGTTGTGCCGTTCGTGGTGCTGCTCTGCAGCGAATACGTCGTTGAAATCCTGCAGGACATCGAGGCGCGCTTGCCCTTGCTGGACAAGCACGCCTATGGAACGGTTCTTCGGGACAATCCGGCCTTTCTGGATCTGGCGCAGCAACGCATGACCAGCTACTGGGATTGCTACTACCGGCGGCGTTGGCTCAGGAGCGAAACTTATGTGGGGTTTCGCTTGTTCAAGCAGTTTCGCGACTGGCAAGTCTCAGGCTAGGACCTCACGAGCTTAGAAAGCTCGATCCGTGGATCAATTGCCAGAGCTTCGGCGCAACCGATCAGTCGAGTCCTTGTTCAGACGCTTCGCCTCAGCTTCCGCGTAATCTTCCTCGCCCGGCTCGTACTTGCCGTCATACATGCAACTGCTGCGGTTCCATGTGCACTCCCCGCCTAACGAGCAACCTGAGCTCAAGGCGGCAAGGAACAAGAGGATGCTGCAACGGCCTAATTTTTGAATCGACATATCGCTCCCTGGTGATCGAGGTAGTGTACGGGATGGGGATGATGACTGAGCGGGGCAAGCCGCTAGGACTGGGGAAATAAGCCTGCGGAGCGCCTCACGGAGAAGCTGAATAGGATCGGATTGCGGGACTTGAAGTAGAGGTTTTTTTGCCTCGAACTGCGCAGGAATAGACAACGGCCCACGGCAGGGCCTTTTGCATGTTGGCCGTCTATCCTTGAAAGAGATGAAAATGCCACTCCGCAGTACAGCTACTCATCGTCCGTTCAGCCTTATACTTGTCTCGCGATCGCACCAACGGTCGCCCGGGATGACAGCCGGAATAAGGAACGGCGGACGGCCGCTGCAATAGCGGCATTTTTACGTCCGTAAGCTGACGCACGTCCCTACTATGGGCGGGCCTAGGCTGGGGCACGCTCGCGTGCGCCGATGTCGTTCCTTATCGGTCTGTCACCCGGCTTTGCGCCCGCCCACCCTCAATCGCTAGGGGGTGGGCTTAACGACGACGGAGGCTGCGATGAATGACCATCCCTACACCCTTGACCGCTGGGCCACGCCGGATGATCCTGAGCATTGCGTCGTTCGATTTTCTGATCTTCGGAAGATGGAACGGGCTTGCCAAGGAATCTGGGCGATTGCTCGAATCGTGGGCAGTAACATCAACGAACTAGATACTAGCAGTACTCAACCGCTGGACTCGTGGGTCGCGTCCAACATGTTGGGTGGAATTGAAAGCCTCTGCGATCACCTTGCCGATCTTGTGGAATCCGCGCTGGGCTTCGAGTTCACAGATGCAGGAAAACCTGTCCACTAACCCTGACCGCCACTCCCAAATGGCGTCGCTTTGATCCTCGCTCACGGCAGACTTCAGCCGACAAGCGTTTTAGATTTTTGCCTCGAGACTACGTTCTCTGAACGGCAAGTCCGCCGCAGCATACTTTGGCCGGGCCATGTCAAAATCACCGTAACGAGAAAATTAATCAGTTTCTAAAAGTTGCGGCAACGTCTTTAGTCTGCTACATTTGTGACGGCTCGCGGATAGATTTTTTGCCATGCATCATGGCATGTGAAATAAATGTTCCGAGATATGCTCCTCGGATTTCCTCTGGATCATCCTAATTGCGCTGTTTGCGTAAGAGTATCCGCGAGCCACTTCGTTCGAGGCATATGTCAAGTCTTCAAAAACTCAAAGCCGCGACCGAGCGGCGTGATCTCGCCACTCTTCTGGATGTTTCACCCAGAAATTTCGCGTATATCCTATACAAGACCGCCGACACCGCCAAGTACACCCGCTTCAGCATTCCAAAGCGACATGGTGGCGAACGAGAGATATCGGCTCCCTCCTTAGGACTTAAACTCATTCAGCAAAAGCTATCGGCCCTTTTACAGGACTGCGCCGACGAGATCACCCTATCTCACGTTAAGATTGAGAACGGCAGGCGGCCCGGACTAGCTCATGGCTTCAAAAGAAATCACACAATCATGACAAACGGACGAGTTCATGTATCTCGTCGATTTGTTTTCAATGTGGATTTGCACGATTTCTTTGGCACAATCAATTTCGGGCGTGTGCGCGGCTTTTTTATCAAGGACCGCAATTTCTCACTACCTCCCGCAGTTGCTACGGTCATTGCGCAGATAGCGTGTTTTGAGAACAAGTTGCCGCAGGGGAGCCCATGCTCGCCGGTGATTTCCAACCTGCTTGCCCACTCGATGGACATCCATCTCGCCAAATTGGCGGAAAAGCACAGCGCTCATTATACGAGATATGCTGACGATCTCACATTCAGCACGAACAGCCCAGCTTTTCCTTCTGAAATCGCGACTGTTAATGGCGATCATATTTGGGTCCCCGGAATAGAGCTTGACCGCCTGATTAGCAGAAATGGGTTTACTTTGAACCCATCAAAAACACGACTGCAGTATCGAGACTCACGGCAGGAAGTAACCGGACTCACAGTAAATCGGAAAGTGAATGTCCCCGCGACCTATAGGTACACAGTACGCGCGATGGCAAATTGCCTCTTTACTACAGGCACGTTCGAGTTCATCCACAAAAAGAGAGATACCGAAGGAACCGTAATTCTGGAGAACCGCAGAGAAGGAAAGAACACACAATTGCTTGGCATGCTCGCCCACATCGACCATGTAGACCGGTTCAACCAGAAATTAGCTAAAGACAATGGCCGTGAACCTGAGGTCGCAGCAGGCCGAATCGAATTGTTTAGACGTTTTCTATATTTCGATCTGTTCTACGGACTCAGCGAACCCATTATAGTTTGTGAAGGAAAAACTGATAATATATATCTGCGTTGCGCAATAAAAGCACTCGCAGCAATGTATCCCGGTCTAGCCGAGCACGGCAAACCACCTAAGTTGAAAATCCGCTTTTATAAATATGCGGAAACGCGGACCGGAGAAATCACAGCACTTACTGGCGGCGTCGGCGGAATATGCAAATTTCTGAAACACTATCACGCAGACGTAAAGCACAAATTTAAGGCTCCCACGCCG